>DASWYM010000082.1:0-6013 GCA_036404975.1 Chitinophagaceae bacterium | reverse complement strand
CGCAGCGGCATTTCCCAAAAACCCGGGCGAATAAAATGGATTGGACGGGCCACGCAGATATGGTGGAAGGCCCCGACGGTAAGTACTATGCCGTTTTCCTGGGCATACGTCCTAATGACAAGGACCGCGTAAGTACCGGCCGCGAAACCTTTCTGTTACCCGTTGACTGGAGCGGTGAATTTCCGGTGTTTGAAAATGGACTGGTTCCCCTTAAGCCAAAATTAAAGATGCCTGCCGGTGTGGTGAACCGGACCGGGCAAGGCGGCGTGTTCCCGAACGGGAACTTCACCTTCACCGAAGATTTCAAGGCCAAAAACCTCGATTACCGGTGGGTGGCCATGAGAGGCCCTCGTGAAGAATTCATCACTTCCGGCAAGAACGGTTTGCAGATCACCCCTTTTGCCAAAAGCATTAAAGACGTAGCTCCTATATCTGCCCTTTTCCACCGGCAGCAACACAATGCTTTTGATGCCACTGTAACCCTGAAATATATGCCCGCATCGGAAAAAGACCTTGCCGGTATTGCCTGTTACCAGAGTGAAAAGTTCAATTACGTGTTTGGAATAACCAAAAGCGGAACGGATAATTACCTGGTATTGGCCAGAACAGAAAAAGGCGTTACCAGGGTCATTGCCAGCGAAAAGATTGATGTACGCAACCCGGTTCGGCTGCAGGTAGAAGTGCAGGGCGATGATGTCCGGTTCAACTATTCCACGGGCAAGCAGGAGTTTAAAAATATCGGCGGCACTGTTTCGGGAGATATTCTTACGACGAATGTAGCCGGCGGTTTTACCGGGAATCTGATTGGCTTGTATGCCACCTCCGCAAACGATATAGGTGTGCAGGCTTCTTCTATAACTGCTATGCAACACTAAAAGGAATGGAAAAGTTGGAAACTAGTCGACCTTCCTGGTGGCGGCGTTGCTGATGCCGGGGATACAGAATGAAAATGAAAAAGCACAATAAAATGAAAAATGGCACGGAAAATTTTGTAAGGAAATTGATTTTCTGTGTTGTACTGCTCCTGTTAGCTGGAATCACCGGCACACTAGAGGCACAGGAAAGGAGGGCGCAGAACCCCGTCATCTTTGCCGATGTACCGGATTTGTCCATGATCCGGGTGGGCGATACTTACTATATGAGCAGTACCACCATGCACATGAGTCCTGGTGTGCCAATCATGTCATCCAAAGACCTCGTGAACTGGAAAATCATTAGCTATGCTTATGATACGTTGGTCAATAACGACCACATGAACCTGGAGCAGGGCAAATCTACCTATGGGAGAGGCTCATGGGCCAGCAGCATCCGTTATCATAAGGGTACGTATTATGTTTCCACCTTTGCTGCCACCAGTGGCAAAACACATGTTTATACAACAAAAAACATTGAGAAAGGTCCCTGGAAAGCTATCTCCTTCTCTCCAAGCCTGCACGATCATTCCCTGTTCTTTGATGAAGATGGACGAGTGTACATGCTTTATGGGAATAAGAAACTAATTCTTGTCGAATTAAACGACGATCTCTCCGGCCTGAAACCAGGAGGTGTCAACCAGGTGGTGGTGGAAAATTCCAGCCAGCCCACCGACGCTGTCGGTACCAGCGGTTTAGGCGAGGGCTCTCAACTGTTTAAAGTAAACGGTAAATATTACCTCTTCAACATCACCTGGCCGAGAGGTGGTATGCGCACGGTGGTGATCCACCGGGCGGATAAACTTACCGGTCCCTGGGAAGGCCGGGTGGCGCTGCAGGACCTGGGTGTAGCACAAGGCGGCCTGATCAATACACCCAAGGGTGAGTGGTATGCCTACCTGTTTCGCGATTATGGTGCCGTTGGCCGTATTCCCTATTTGGTTCCTGTCCAATGGGCAGACGGATGGCCGGTGTTGGGCGAGAACGGAAAAGTGCCGCTAACCTTGAACCTGCCCGCAAGTAAAGGATTGATCCCGGGAATTGTTGCATCGGATGAATTTACCCGTAAAAAAGGAGAGCCTGCACTGCCATTGGTGTGGCAGTGGAACCATAATTCCGATCCTCAATCATGGTCGGTTACCGAAAGGAAGGGGTGCCTGCGGTTGAAAACCGGCCGCATCGATACCTCCTTTTTGCTGGCCAAAAACACCCTGACCCAGCGAACCATAGGTCCGGTATGTAGCGGTGCTGCAGCGCTGGAGGTGTCGCATATGAAAGAGGGAGACTTTGCCGGCCTGGCCTTGTTGCAGAAAAACTATGGCCTGGTGGGAGTGCGTGTAAAAGGAAACGGCAAAGTGATCCTCATGATCAATGCCGGTACGGGACAGCCCGAAGAAGTGGCCAGCGTGCCCCTGGCACAGAATACCATTCATTTCAAGGCAGAATGCGATTTTACCGATAGAAAAGACATAGCTCGTTTCTTCTACAGCCTGGATGGTAAAAAGTGGGTGCCTATAGGCTCGCCACTTAAAATGACTTATACCATGCCGCATTTCATGGGCTACCGCTTTGGCCTTTTTAACTATGCTACTCAAACGACAGGTGGGTATGCCGACTTTGATTATTTCCGTATCAGCGATAAAATAGTAAACCAATTCCAAAAACCTTAAATCACGTCTAGCGAACCAGGCAAAAGTACCATGAAACAAAGTATAACCATTTTAGTAGTGATGCTGTGGGTAGGGCAATGGTGTATCGCCCAACCGGTCTATACCATAGCCAGCCCTGGCAAAAACATTGTGGTAAGCTGTAATCCCGCTCAGGCCACTTATGACATCCGGTACAAGGGCGAGCCCATCCTGATGACTTCAAGGCTCGGGATGGTGAGGTCCGATGAAGATTTTTCACAAGGCCTAAAGGTGATCAGGGTTTCCGCACCGGTGCTGGTTCGGGATGATTACACCCTGCTCCATGGCAAGAAGCGAAAGATTGCCTACAGGGCCACCCAAAGAGTCCTGGAGACCCAAACGGGCTCGGGCAGCAAAATAAATATCATTTTCCGGGTGTCGGATGATGGGGTAGCGTTCCGCTACGAGTTTCCAGAAAAGTCGGCGGAGGTAAAGAAGATCACGGCCGAAGCCACCACCTTTCGCTTTTTTGAGGGCACACGAGCCTGGCTGCAGCCCAAGACCGAAGCGCAGACCGGCTTTGAGCACACAAATCCATCCTACGAAGCCCATTATATGATGGATATCCCCGCCGGTACTCCATCCCCCGGTAAGAACGGCTGGGTGTACCCTGCCTTGTTCCGGTACAACGATACGTGGTTGATGCTCACCGAAGCGGACCTGGGAAGAACCTATTGCGGCACGGCGCTGCAACAACACGCTCCGGGCAATGAGTACAAGATCAATTTCCCGCAGGCGCCCGAGGTATTTACCAACGGCATCCCTACGCTCAATCCCGAATCTTCACTGCCCTGGAAGACACCCTGGCGTATCATAGCCATTGGTGATTTAAAGACAATATCCGAATCTACCCTTGGCACGGACCTGGCCCGCCCGGCACAAAAGATGGATCCCTCCTTTCTGCGGCCCGGGAAAGCATCTTGGAGCTGGATCTTAAAAAAGGATGATTCCACCACCTACAGCGTGCAGAAACGCTACATTGACTTTGCTGCGGACATGAACTGGCAGTACTGTCTTATTGATGCCGAATGGGACAAGCGCATTGGCTACGACTCGGTGAAGCTGCTGGCCGATTATGCCCGGCAAAAAAAGGTGGAACTGCTACTCTGGTACAATTCAGCGGGGAGCTGGAACACCGTGAAGTTCACCCCCAAGGACCTGTTGCTGACCCATGAAAGCCGCCGCCAGGAATTCTCCCGCCTGCGGGCTATGGGCATCAGGGGCATCAAAGTCGACTTTTTTAGCGGCGACGGGCAGTCGATGATCAATTATTACTACGATATCCTGGAGGACGCCGCTGCCAGTAGTTTGCTGGTCAACTTTCATGGGGCCACCCTGCCCAGGGGGCTGCACAGGACCTATCCCAACCTGATGACGGCCGAAGCCGTATACGGGTACGAAATGATCACCTTCAACCAGCGGGATGCCGACCGCGCTCCAGCACATTCGGTTATGTCGGCCCTGGTGCGCAATGCGTTTGATCCTATGGACTTTACCCCGATGAACCTGTACAAGATCCCCCGGATAAAAAGGACCACCACAGCTGCGTTTGAGCTGGCTACGGCTGTTGTTTTCCTGTCGGGTATCCAGCATTATGCAGAAAGCCCTGATGGGATGAACCATGTGCCTGGGTACGTAAAGGATTTCTTACGAAAACTTCCCGATAGCTGGGACGATGTAGCGTTTCTGGAAGGCTATCCAGGGAAGCATTATGTAGTGGCAAGAAAGAGCGGCAACCGGTGGTATATAGCCGGTATCAATGGTGAAAAGACAGAAAAGCCCCTGACGCTGGATCTGACTTTCTTAAAAAATAAACGGGGCACGCTGATCGCCTCCGATAATGTTACTGGCGATGAACCTGCCTTTGAGCGGCAAACGGTAGTATTGCCCGCTACCGGCAAGATGACTATTACCCTGAAGGCAAACGATGGATTTGTGGCCGTGTTCGAGTAATTGCTTTTAATCTTAATGCTTACTAACCATAAGTTCTGTTATAAACCAATAAGTATGTGGAGAAATACGCTTAAAAAAATACCGGTTGCCATGGCAGCTGTTTTATTATTGGGCTCTTGTTCCGGCAGCGGAAGAGCCACCGGCTCCAAATCCGGGGCCGCCAAGGGTTTGAAGGATTACTACAAAGAATATTTTTTGATGGGCGTTGCGGTGGCTCCCAGGATGCTGCACGGCGAGGATTCTGCCTTGATCGTTAACCAGTTTAACAGCATTACCGCCGAAAACGCGATGAAGATGGGTCCTATTCATCCCCGAGAAAATGAGTACAACTGGAAAGATGCCGACGCCATTGCAGCCTTTGCCCAAAAACACGGCATGAAGATGCGGGGCCATACTCTTGTCTGGCATGCGCAGGCTCCCAATTGGATGTTTACCAACGAAAAAGGTGATACCGTGTCAAAAGAGGTGTTGCTACAACGGCTAAAGGAGCACATTACGACGGTGGTGACCCGGTATAAAGACCAGGTGTACGGCTGGGATGTGGTGAACGAAGCTATCGACGACAACAATGCCCATTACCTTCGAAACACAGCCTGGTACCGCATCTGCGGCGAAGAGTTTATTGCCCGTGCCTTTGAATATGCCCACGCCGCTGACCCAAAAGCTGTTCTCTTCTACAACGACTACAACACCGAAATACCCGGTAAACGCGACCGTATATACCGGCTGGTGAAGAGTTTGAAAGACGCCGGCGTGCCGATCCACGGAGTAGGCTTGCAGGGTCATTGGTCCATCAACAACCCCTCGCGCGAAGAACTGGAAAAATCCATTCAGATGTTCTCCTCGCTTGGGTTGCAGGTGCAGGTAACCGAGCTCGACGTATCGGTGTATGCCGGCCGCCAGGGTGGTCAGCTCCTCCAGGGCCGGCGCGATACAACGGCCACCTTTACCGCTGAAATGGAGCAGCTGCAGCGGGAGAAATACAATATGATCTTTGATGTTTTCCGCCAGTACAAAGACCAACTGACCGGCGTGACCTTCTGGAACCTCAGTGATCGCTATAGCTGGCTGGATGGAAGGGGCCGGAAAAATTATCCCTTGTTGTTCGATATGAACCGCCAGCCCAAGAAAGCGTATTGGGATGTGGTGAATTTCAACGGAATGAAATAAGGTCCGGCGAAAGCCAGGGCTGTCAAGTGTGGGTCGTTAAAAGGATCAGCGGTTCGGGTCTTGCGGTGCAGGTTCAATAAGGCCGCTTCGTAAGCAAAGGATCATTATAAACCGGTAAATACAAGATGAAAGTTCTACAAGCTTTGATGGTATGGGCAGGATCAAAAGTTTTATGTTTTCCTGTGTTTTGGGCAATCCAATATGGAGGGCCATGCAAAGCCGGAAGCGCAGGATACCACCGTGGAGAGTCGGTTCCAAGTGCTGGAAGCGGTGAATTGTCCGGCCCTGGGC
>DASWYM010000081.1:0-15633 GCA_036404975.1 Chitinophagaceae bacterium | reverse complement strand
AGCGACAGGCTATTCTTCTGGTATTTGGCCGTAAGCACCGGCTCTATATCCATATAACCCGAACGGCCAAACTCGCGGCGCAGGAAGGCGCCCCCTTTGAGGAAAAAGTGCTCATTGAGCTGGTACTTCAACTGCGGAAGTAGCTGGTAGCCGAATAGGGTATAGCTCAGGGGGATATCGCCAAAGTACTCGTAGTTGCGCAGGTAAGGCAGGGCTTCCACTTCGAGACTGAGCTTACCGGTGTCCTCTATCCGCAGAGTAGCGGAATCTTTGAAAACTGGATAATCTATCTGCGCATAAGCGACGCTGCTACAAAGGCAAAAGGCAGCGGCACCAACAAAAAGCTTTCTCAAAAAGGACATATAAGAGTGTGGATAGGCGTGAGCGTTCAATAATGCGGGCAATATAGGCAGAAAGGCGTAAACCTGCTTAGTGAAGAGCTTAATTTCTGTCCATGCCCCTTTTACTGCCAAATAGGCTCCTTTCCTGTTAAATGTGCAGGGGAAAATGAGCCTCACGGCACAGGTTTTGGACGTATATCCATCCCTAAAACGTTTTAAAGCATAGTATTATGGCAGATAAACAAAGAGGAACCGGGGCGCCCGGCAACAGCCAGGACCGGCCTCGCGGACAGGGAAGCAGCGAGCAGGGCAATCATAGTAAATCTTCGGACAACAACCGCTCGCAGCAAATAAAAGATAACAATAAAAGCACGACCAAAAATGACCAGTCCAGTCATGGCCGTGCGGAAACCAACCGCTGATAACCTTTTTTCTTAACCAAAAAACGAAGATCATGGCAGACAAAAACAGAGGCCAGGAAAGAAACATAGGCCAACACAGAGAACAAGAGCAACAACAGGACAGAGGCTTGAACCAGGGACGTGAAAACGTTAGTAACACCCAAAGTCCACAGACCCAGAGAACATCCTCCGGCATAGGGCAGCAGCAGGGTAGCCAGCAACGGGGCAACCTGTCCGAAGGTGGCATGGGTTACGGTCGTAGTGGAGAGCCCGATTCTGGCTTGCAAAGAGAAGAAAGCGAAGGCGGACGTGAAAGTGGTCTTTAACGACAGCGTTACCGCATATTAATCATCTTAAATCAGCAGAATATGGAAAACAGCAGAGGACAAAACAAAAGCAAGGATCAACACTTAGATCAAAAAGAGCAGAACCTGGATCAGAATAAAAAGCAACAACAAAGAGAGGGCGGCATCCGAGAAGACGTCACCCGCAGTAATGCCGATCACAACAACGCTTCCTCTACCCGTGGGGGAACCACGGATATGAACAGCGACGATACCCTGAGAAGTTCTCGGAGCAGTATGCCCACAAGAAGAAGCACTGACTCGGGTATTACTACCAAGCGCAACGTGACCGGCAGTGACTATGACGGCCAGGTTTCGGAAGGATAAATAAACAGAGCTTGCTTTATATAGATCCTTACGGGAAGCTTCACTGCTTCCTGTAAGGATTTTTTGTTTAGGACTGTTTATAGCTGTTGACTAAGTTCTACACCTATGCGTTAAGGTCAGCTATACGGTGGACAGCTTTCAGGAGGATGCTTGTTCTATACCAGGGCCAGGCCGATCAGGCACAATGTTTATACTATATAAAAGGTTATTATTTTCTTACTTAAAAACTTTACAGTTATGGCAGACAACAACAGAAACCAGGATCAGAACATGAACCGTGGAATGGGTGGCTCTCAGTCAGGCAACCAATCGGGCACGGGCGACCAGTCGAACGTGGGTAACCGTGGCGGCATGGGCAACCAGGACGATTTGGGAAACCAGGGCGGCATGGGTGGCTCTCAGCGCGGCTCTGAAGGTTTAGGTGGTCAAAGCCAGGGCACCAGTGGTGGCAACCTGGGTGGCCAGAGCGGCAGAACTTCCGGCTCGGGCATGGGCAATTCTGATCTTCAGGTAGAAGGTGGCGACCAGGGTCGGGGCGGCAGCACCGGCACAGGCAACACCGACCGCAGTGGCTCCGAAGGCAATAACCTGGGCAGCTCACGCAGCGGTGCAGGAGGTATGTAATACTCCATAACTGGCAAACGATTGTCAGCTTGCTAAACGTAGTACGCCCTGTTCTGAAAAGCAGGGCGTACTTCTATTCATCAACGTTAAAACAGATAACCATGAACAAGGAGCGTAACAAATACGATCGCCCGGAGTCTTATCCGAAGCCTACCGAAACCGATGAGCAGTTGAAGAATCAACCCGAGTTCATCGACCAGGAACCGAACACCTATACCAGGGAGATCAGTGATATTCCCGAGCACGAGGAAGAGGACGCGCCCAACGTTAACCGCGTGACCGATGGCGGCACCTCCGGGGGAAGACAGTGAGGGATGTGAGAGGTGAGACGTGAAACGCGAGAGGATGGTCAATAGTCAATGGTCCAAACCAACGTCTTTTAGCGCAAAAAAGGTTTACCGCAAGGGGTTATTGATTAGCAGATGATTAATTATTGCTTTGCAAGCAGTTAGTGCCTAAAAAAGAAAAGCCTCCGGGAAGGAGGCTCTATAATCTTTAATAATTAAACAATAATGTTCCTGCGTTTAGCATATAGTGTGTGGCGTACAACTCTCGTCTGGCAGCTTCCCTCTACCGTCTCACATCCTCATGGTGCGGGTAAAGACGCTCCAGGGCGTTCTTGTACTTCTCCATGATCACCTTTCGCTTTAATTTAAGGTTGGGTGTCAGCTCGCCACCGTCGATGGTCCACTCGTTGGGCAGCAGTTCAAACTTCTTGACCTGCTCCACGGTGTTAAAGTCTTTGTTCATGTCCTGCACGGTCTCCACAAACAACTCGTGCACCTTGGGGTTTTGGATCAGTGACTCGTTATCTGAGCCCGGGTCAATGCCGCGCTCCTCGCACCACTTGCGTACCACATGAAAGGCAGGTACGATCAGCGCACCAGCGTACTTCTGGTTCTCCCCCACCACCATCATCTGTTCAATGAAAGGTGACTCCACCATTTTAGTCTCTATGGGCAGGGGCGCCACGAACTTGCCCCCCGAGGTTTTAAAGATCTCTTTCTTGCGGTCGGTGATCTTGAGGAACTTACCGTTCACCATCTGGCCAATGTCACCGGTATAGAGCCATCCCTCCTGCACCGTTTCGGCCGTCAGGTCGGGACGCTTATAGTATCCCATCATCACATTGGGGCCCTTGCACAGGATCTCGCCGTCTTCAGCAATCTTTACCTCCACCCCGTCGATCACGGGACCCACGGTGCCAAACATCCTTCCCGATTTTTCCACCCGGTTAAAAGAGATCACCGGCGAGGACTCTGTCTGACCGTAGCCTTCCAGGATGGGTACGCCGGCGGCCGTAAAGATGCGGATCATCTTCACCGGGCAGGCGGCCGCACCGGTTACAATAACTTCCACGCTACTGCCCAGGGCCTGGCGCCACTTGCTAAACACCAGCTTGTTGGCCAGCGCCAGCTGCACCTGGTAGGTGAGTGAGCCGGGTTTGCGGACATCGAATTGATTGGCCAGGCCCAGGGCCCAGAAGAACAGTTTCTTTTTCACCCCGGAGAGCTCTTCGGCCTTGGCCATGATGCGCTCGTACACTTTCTCCAGCAGGCGGGGCACGGTGGCAAACATTTGAGGCTTCACCTCGCGAATGGTGTCGCCCAAGGTCTCCATACTCTCCACGTAGTGAATCTGGCAGCCCGCAAAGAGGTACACGTAGGTAACCGTGCGCTCGAAGATGTGGTTGAGCGGCAGGAAGCTCAGTGTGCGGGTTCCGTTTTGCAGCGGGAAGTAAGGAAGGCACGACATCACGTTGCTCAGCACGTTGTGGTGCGACAGCATCACCCCCTTGGGTACGCCGGTAGTGCCCGAGGTATAAATGATGGTAAACAGGTCTTCGGTGGTAATGCGGGCCGCCGTGGTTTCCAGTTGCTGGAAGTGGCCCTGCTTGCCCAGGGGTAGTATCTCTTTCCAGTGGCGGCACTCGCTGAGGTGCTCAAAGCTAAACACCTCTTTTACCGTTGGGGTGTGCTTCAGCACACTCTGCACTTTAAACAGAAGGTCTTCGTCGTTCACAAACACCAGCTTGGCCTGCGAGTCATTGAGGGCGAACTGCAAGTCGTGCACGTGGATGGTGGGATACAGGGGCACCAGCACCGCACCGATCTTCTGAACGGCAAGATCCAGCAGCACCCACTCGGGCCGGTTCTTCGACAGCACGGCGATCTTGTCGCGGTGCTCTACCGACATGTCGTGGCAGCTGATACCTAAAGCTATCAGGCCGGCGGCCAGGCGGTCCACGAGGTCAGCCACTTCTTTAACCGTGTAATGTCTCCAGTAACCGCCCTCTTTGGCAGACAGCAGCGGGGCGTCGGGGCACTCCTCCAACAGTTTTTCAATGCAATCAAACAAACGGTGGGGCTTATTCATATGCAAGTCATTTTCTACCCTACAAATTAGGGAATAAGGCATAGATATGAAAATATTACGACTCCTGCATCCAAAAAAGCAAAAGCCCCTGCGGGGCAGGGGCTAAAGTATCTTATGCGATTCCAAACTTATAAAGCCTGGTAGTACTGCCCGGTAGGCATTTTGAAGATGCGGCCCTTCTGGAAGGTGGCGAACTTGTTGTACGCCTCCGAATGGGTCTTCGTCCAGTTGTCGTACACCGGCAGGCTCTCCACCGTACCAAACAGCCACTGGTTGTAGGCCTCGAACATGCCCTCGCGCAGGAGTTGCTGCTGGTAGTCGAACAGGCGGAAAGGGTACTTCGCCGCATGGGTCTTGTACCAATCGAGGATGAAGCGGGTGCGGATCATGGTCAGCACATCGGTGTTCAGCCCCTTGTTGGCTACCCCCGACTGGCGGTTCATGGTCTCCAGGAACGCCTTGGCAAACTCGCTCTTGTTCTTATCGTCTTTCGAAATGTTGGCATCGGCAAAGAGCTTTTCCTTATAGCCTTCCAGCAGGAGCTTTTTCATGGCAGCGGCCCTTTCGGTCAGGCTTTCCATGTTCACGAAGATCTCGCCGTAGACCAAACTCCACACCTTATCCTTGGTATAATAGTAATACAGGGCCGCGTTGTAGTAGTTGCCGGCATATGAAGGATCGTCTTTGATGCCCCGCTCCCAGTATTTAATGGCATTGTAATCTTTATCGGCCCACAGTAGCTCGCCGTATTCACTCAGCAGGGGACCGCTGTTAGGAAACTTCTTTAGCGCCTTTTTGTACATCTTGTCGGCGTCTTTCACTTCTTCCATCGCCTTGTACACGTTACCGGCAATCTGGAAGGTCGGCACATCAGCGTCGGGGTGATCCATCATGGGCCTTACCGTTTCCAACGCATGGGCATAATCGCGCTTGTAGTAGTAAGCCAGCGCCAGGTCCTTTTGCAGGGCCAGGTTTCCCTTGTCGTTCTGCAAGGCACGGTTCAGCACTACGATCGCATTGTCGAAATCACCCGACCGCATAAAGTTGCGGGCCGTTTCCTGGAGGCTCTGCTCCCCTTCCTGGGCATAGGTCACCCCGGCCACAAAGAGAGAAAGCGCTAAAAAGAGTCGTTTCATGTAGGTGTTGTTTGTGTGAATCGGCCGTCGTCCCGGGGGGATGGAAGCCATTAACCGCTCAAATTAATAGTAAAAAGAGACGTCCCTCGACGCCTCCTTGGTAAAATAACAAATCTTTATCCGCTCAGATCAGGTGGGTCAGCAGGCCGTCGCGCAGCTTGGGTTCAAACCAGGTGCTCTTAGGCGGCATCACTTCTCCACTATCGGCAATATCAAAAAGCTGTTGGATGCTCACCGGGTGCAAACTGAATGCCACTTTCGCTTCTCCCAAGTTCACGCGCTTC
Source organism: Chitinophagaceae bacterium (assembly GCA_036404975.1). Taxonomy (GTDB): domain Bacteria; phylum Bacteroidota; class Bacteroidia; order Chitinophagales; family Chitinophagaceae; genus Flavisolibacter. The sequence continues at coordinate 9,800 of DASWYM010000081.1, read as the reverse complement.
TCCAGTTCACCCAGGCCGCGGATGCCGCCTACGAAATCCACGCGGTTGTCGGTGCGCGGGTCGCGAATACCGAGGATCGCGTCCAGCACCTTTTCCTGCAGGATCGTCACGTCGAGCACACCAATCGGATCTTCGCGCCAGGAACCCTCTTTGGCCGAAAGCTTATACCACTGGCCGGACAGGTACATACCAAACTGGTGCAGTTCCCGGGGTGCAAAGGCACTGTCCACCTTTTCGACTGTGAAGTGCTCGCCCACCCGCTGCAGGAATTCTTCCTCGCCCAGTCCATTCAGGTCTTTGGCCAGTCGGTTGTAGTCCATGATGGCTAGTTGGTTGGCCGGGAAGATGGTGGTCAGGAAATACTTAGCCTCTTCGCTATCGGGCAGCTCCTGGCTCACCTTGGCAGCAGAGGCAGCACGGTGGTGGCCATCGGCAATATAGGTGGCGGGAACTTTTTCTTCAAACAGGCTGGTAATGACATCTATGGTCGCTACCGTGTTGACGACCCAAACGGTGTGCACCACGCCATCATCGGCGGTAAAATAATACTCCGCCGGGTTTTGCTGCTTCCAGGCATCAAACACATCGTCGATGTCTTTGAGGTCCTTGCACGCCAGGAACACGTTACCGGTTTGTGCCCTGATGGTGCGCATATGATCAATACGGTCCTTCTCCTTTTCGGGCCGGGTGAACTCGTGCTTTTTGATCACCCCGTCGAAATAGTCCTGAACAGAGGAAACACATACCAGGCCCGTTTGGGTGCGGCCCTTCCAGGCCAGCTCGTAGATATAGTAGCATGGCTCGTCGTCCTGGAACAGCACTTTCTTTTCTATAAGGGCTTGCAGGTTCTCCTTGGCCTTATCATACACTTGCTGGGAATGAATGTCGGTATCCAGGGGCAGGTCGATCTCCGACTTGGTTACGTGCAGGAAGCTAACCAGGTTGCCCTGGGCTTCCTTGCGGGCTTCTTCCGAGTTAAGCACATCGTAGGGTCGCGAGGCCACCTCCTTCGCATATTCGTTGTGGGGGCGCAGGGCCCGAAAGGGTTTTATTATTGCCATAACGGGGCAAATATCATAAATACTTTCCGAACGCCCCTTTACAACCCGGCGATTCCTGCCGCCGCCCCATTGCAACCGATAACATTTATTAAAGAAACTCTAATTCAAAAGTCCTTAACAGAAAGGGAATAACTCCTGCCTTTGTTTTGTCGTATCACCAATTAAAACTGTTTTAGTATGAGAATGATTCTACTCTTTGTACTGGCTTTGTCGATGGCCTCCTGCGGCACCAACCGCAACGTGTATAAATCCGGCGACTTCGACAACCGGGCCTACCGTCACCAGACCGTGGCCGTTCTCCCGGTGAAGATCACCCAGACAGGCCACGTATCGAAAAAAGAAACCACCGCCAGCATCGATGCCTCTAATGAAAAGTGGGGCTACATCTTCCAGGAAACCCTCCTCTCCTATTCGCTGCGCCACACCAGCAAGAACAAGAAAGAGCCGGTGATCTCCTTTCAAGGCACCCAAAAGACCAACGCGCTCCTGAACGAAGCAGGCCTGACCGCCATCGACAGCATCTACAACAAAACACCTGAGGAGCTGGCCGCGCTACTGAAGGTGGACGCCGTGATCATGACCACCCTGGAGCGCGACAAGAACTTCAGCGATGGCGTGGCCTATGGATTAGCAGCCGGCAGGGCGGTGCTGAACGTATTGAGCAGGACGCCTACCGTGGGTGCCCCCCTGAACCAGAACTCTTCGGACATCAACATGAATGCTTACCTCTACGACGGTAAGGACGGCCGCATGCTCTGGAAGACCTTCCGCAAGGGCGGCACCGACCTTCCTTCCGATGTGAACGGGCTGGTGGAATACTACAGTAACTGGATCGCGAAGAAACTGCCGTACCGGAGCTAGGGAGAAGCTGCGAGCCACGAGCTCCGAGCTGCGAACAAAAACCTTATTCACAGTCAGAATCCGCTAACTAAAAGCACCAATCATAGCAAAGGCCGAACATCTGTTCGGCCTTTCTTTATTATCGCTTTCTTTTTTCACGTCTGACGTCTCCCATCTCACGGTCCCACTCATCACTCACCACTCATCACTCATTCCCTATCCCTTCTCCTGCGCAAACTGCTTCATCATATCGGTCAGCGCTACTACGCTCTCGTAAGGCAGGGCGTTGTACATCGATACACGGAAGCCGCCCACGGTGCGGTGGCCTTTGGCGCCGATGATACCTTCCTTTTCACACCGGGCCATGAATTCTTTTTCCAATCCTTCGCTGGTCGTTACAAAGCAGGCGTTCATGCGGCTGCGGTCTTCTTTGGCCACCGTGCCTTTAAAAAGGGGCAGGCTGTCCAGGGTATCGTAAAACAGCTGGGCCTTGCGGTTGTTCACCTGCTCGATAGCCCTTACCCCGCCAATCTTCTTGAGCCAGCGCAGGGTAAGCATGCACACATAAATTGAAAACACCGGCGGGGTGTTGAGCAGCGAGCCTGCTTCAATATGATTGCGGTAGTCCATCATGGTGGGGATCTGGCGGTTGGCCTTACCGAGAATGGCTTTGTTTACCACCACTACGTTCACGCCCGCAGCGCCGATGTTCTTTTGCGCGCCGGCATAGATAAGGTCAAAACGGTTGAAGTCGACGTCGCGGCTCAGGATGTCCGAACTCATGTCGGCCACCAACGGCACGCCCTTATCATAAAACAACGAGAAGTCCTGCCACTGGGTACCGTACACCGTGTTGTTGGAGGTCAGGTGCAGGTAGGCCGTGTCGGGGGCTACATTGAAATCCTTCGGCAGGTAGGTATAGTTGTCGGCTTTGGAGGAGCACACCACGTCCACCTTGCCATAGAGCCTGGCCTCCTTAAGTGCTTTGGCCGCCCAGATGCCGGTATCGGTGTAGGCGGCGGTGGCGTCCTCGGCCAGCAGGTTCATCGGCACCTGGAAGAACTGGGTGGAGGCCCCGCCGTGCAGGAACAGCACGTCATGGTGCTCGTCGAGGTGCATGAGCTCTTTTACCAGGGCGACCGTTTCGTCCACCACGGCCTGGAAGATCTTCGTGCGGTGACCGATCTCCAGTATCGACAAACCTGTATTATTAAAGTCGAGAATGGCGCGGCCCGCCTCTTCGAACACTTCGCGCGGCAGAACAGAAGGACCGGCGTTGAAATTGTGCGGGCGGGGCTTTTGTATGGGTTCTATCAGAGCCCCGGGGCGGAGTTCCACTCCGCTATTGAAGGTTGTATTTTCCATGAATTCAACAGTTCAGACCGGGAAATTACGCCATTTACGGCTAGCGACCCGGTCTGACTGTTGGTTAAATAATCACATGGCAGGCGCAATGTTGATAAAAATATTGCGCAACGTGCTTAAGGCACCACTACATATACAGGCGAATGCGCGCCGGCGGCCACGGTATTGTACGCTGTTTTAGCCTCTGCGATCTTGCTCTCCTGGCTTTGCATCGAGATGATGTAGTTCATGGTCAGGTCGGCACTGGCGGTCAGCGTAGGCTGCATAGCTTTATCGGCCAGCGTGTTGAGGGCTGCCTGTCCTTTTACATAGCCCACGATGTCTTCCTTAGTGGGTGCGGCACCAATGGTGGGGAGCTTCTTAAGCGCCTCTTCGAGGGCCACCACTTCAGCACTGGCTTTGCCGCTGCTGCGTACATAGTTGATGTACTCGCGCAGCAGTACGCTGCGGCTGACGTACTCGTTTTTCAGGGCTTCCCAGCTGGCTTTTACGCTGGCGTTGCGTTCGGCGCGGTGCATGATATCGTCCACCAGTTCTTTAGTTGCGACCACCTGCCATTCGCCGTCTACCTTTTCGAGGTTCAGCGATACAAGGTTGTTTTTGACAATAGCGCTGTTGCCGGAAATATAAGGCTGCAGGGCATCGGTGCCGAACACGGCCTGCACGGGTTCCTTGCCATTGATGGCAGGGGTGGCAGCAGGCGCCTCAGTTTTCAGGGCTTCCACAGTGGCTTTACTGCCTGGAGTTGCCAGGGCAGCGGCCTCATCGAACTGGCGGGCGTGCAGGTGCTCGATAAACGACACCGACACCTCCCGGGGATCTTCGGGCTTGCTGCAGGCAAAAAGCACTGTAGATAACAGAGCAAGAGTAATGGTTCTGGTAAAATTGCTCATAATAGCGGATTTAGAGTATATAGATAAATGGTTGTGCTTTCGATCGTCGTTGGCTTCCGATTCCTTCACGTAGCCCCTATCATCCCGTCTTCCTGGCTATTGGCTGGTGCTTTCACACCCAAAAGATACATCACCCCGCACAGAAAGCAAATGTTTTTTGTCATTTCTGCAGGCGATTAAGGTCATCCCTTTAACAGGCAGGCTGCCATTCTGGCGGCGGAAGCAGGGATGGAGCAGCTCCGAGCTGCGAGCTTCCGGCTGCGGGCAAAGTTAGTAAGGCATTGGGTCAGCAGGTCATGGAGTCAAATCCGATGCCTAGAGGGGGAGCACCAGCTCACAGAGCCTTGGATAGGAGTGATGAGTAATATCAATTAGAAACGACAACAAGAAACAGGAAACCAGGAACAAAGCTCCCCTGATCCCAAATTCCCAATTCCTAATCCCTCCCCTCCCCACAGGGGTTCTCTTTGGGTTGTCCTTACCTTCTCTTTAGGTTGTCTTTAGGTTCTCCTAACCCATATAGGGGTAAGAAAATGTAAGGACAACCCAAAGAGAACACAACGAAAAGTCAGTGGAATATCAGGGGCCGGTGGCAATGACCCCAGGACCTAATGACCCAATGATTTTCCCTAACCCAGCGACCCCATGGTTCTATCGATGCGTGGGGGCGGCTCCAGGTTCTCGAGGTATTTATAGCCGCTGCCGGTGTTCATCAGGAGTATCCGGTCGGTGGAGCGGACGATCTGCAGGCGGCGCAGGTGCAGGAGGGCTTTCCATGCCGCAGCGCCTTCGGGGGCCATCAGCAGGCCTTCGGCAGCTGCCACTTCGCGCACGCCCTCCAGGATCTCTTCTTCGCTGACGGCGATGGCATAGCCACCCGAGTCGTCGATCACCTGCTGCATCAAGTCCATGCCGAAGGGATACGGCACGGCCAGCCCATTGGCGATCGAGGGCCGGGGTACAAAGCCTTCCTTCCAGTTACCGGGATTGTGCAGGGCACGTATGATGGGATTGCAGTTTAGCGACTGCACGGCAATCATTTTGGGCAGGGGGCCGGTGACCCAGCCTAACTGCTGCATTTCCAAAAAAGCTTTCCAGATGCCGATAAGGCCCGTGCCGCCCCCGGCGGGGTAAATGATGCAGTCGGGCAACTGCCAGGCCAGCTGTTCGGCAATCTCATAACCCATGGTCTTTTTGCCCTCCAGGCGGTAAGGCTCCTTAAGGGTGGAGACGTCGTAAAAATCAGCCTCCCGCTTTAGCTCCTCCACCTTGCGGGCACAGTCGTTGATCAAGCCCTCGACGAGGACCACTTCGGCACCGTACAGCTCGCACTCCTGCTTAAAGACCTTTGGGGTATGCGCCGGCATCACTACGGTGCACGCCATGCCGGCACTGGCGCAATAGGCCGCCAGGGCGCCACCGGCATTACCGGCCGTGGGCACGATGCAGCGGTCAACGCCCAGTTCCAAAGCTTTGGAGACCGCCATGCTGAGCCCGCGGGCTTTGAATGACCCGGTAGGATTGAGCCCCTCGTCCTTCACCAGGAGGTGGTCGAAGCCCCAGGCGACCGCCAGGCGGGGCAGTGGCAGGATGGGCGTCATGCCTTCGCCCAGGGAGACGATGCACTCGGGGTCCTGCACCGGCAGCATCTCGCGGTAGCGCCACATGGTGGCCGGCCTGCCGGCGAGATCCCTTTTGGACAGGGAGTGTTCGTAACTATACTCCGCCACCAGGGGCTGGTTGCAGCAGGGGGCGAAGGTGTTAAGGGCTGCCAGCGGGTAGGGCGTTCCGCACCGGGCGCATTTCAGGGCAGCAAGGTAGGAGTATGGTTTCGATAAGGTGATCATCTATTCAAATTACACCCTTCCTATAACCTCCCCTATCTAAAAGAGTTATAGCCTATAACTAATAGTTATGATTGCGGCGGGCATACGTGATGAAGGCTTTGCTCAAGCCATCATTCTCCGTGCCCTTCCGCTGGATGAAGAAGAAGTCGCGCTGGATCTGTAGCTTTTCGATGCGCACGGCCACCAGCTCGCCCTCCTGCAGCTCGCGCAGTACGGCACGCTTGGGCAGAAAGCCCAGGCAGTAATCTTCCTTCAGAAAGTTTTTCAGGGCCTCGGTGCCCGCCATGCGTACGCCCACATTGAGATCCGAGAGACGGATGCCCTGCCCGGCCAGCTTGTTCTTCAGGGCCAACAGCGTGCCGGAGCCCAACTCGCGCAGCACCATGGGATAGGTCTTCACCTCCTCCAGGGTTAGGGCCCCGCGCCTGGCTATGGGACTTTTGGACGAGCACACGGCAATGACTTCGTCGCTGAGGAAAGGATGGTACACCAGGGCCGGGTTCTTTTTGGCCCCCTCGGCAATCCCCACGTTGATCTCGCCGTCGAAAAGCGCTTTTACGATGGTATCGGTGTTGCGGTTAAGGAGGCTGATCTTGATGTCGGGGTATTTCTGGTGGAAGCCCGACACGACCTTGGGAATGATGTACAAGGCCACGGTGGTGCTGGCGCCCAGCTTCAGGTGGCCTTTGGCCTGCAGGGCATCCTGCAGGGTGCTGAGCTCGAACTCCAATTGGTCCTGGATCTTGCGCGTTTCGGTCAGCCGCTCAAAGAGGAGGCGTCCCGCGGGGGTGAGGGCAATGTGGTTTCCCTTGCGTTCGAAGAGCGTGGTCTTATATTTATCCTCCAGGGCCTTAATGTGCTTGCTCACCGCCGGCTGGCTGATGAACAGCACTTCGCTGGCCTTGGAAAAGCTAAGGTGAAAAGCAACAGCCATAAAAGCTTCGTGGCGAAGGGAGATCATATGGGTGATGGGTTATGGGCGCAGTATAAATTTACAATAAAGAGGGATTAGGAATTGGGAATTAGGGAGAGAACACGAATTAAAACGAATTACACGAAGTCAGGCAAAGAAGGAAAATGTTGGGGATAAGAAAAGCGTAACGTGGGGGTAATGATTTGGTCATATAGGCTTGCTTTCTTTACCTCATGAAACAGGCGGCAAGTTTATACCAATCGTTTTCCACCGATCTGAAAGCGGCCTATGAAACGCATCCTGCTTTTGCCGGCAGGAAAGTTCGCTATAAAGTAGCGGTCACCCTGTTTGTGATCACTGCCCTCAGCATCATCAGCTATTCATCCACCTGCCTTTTCTCATAACTGGCACTACTCGTTCAACAGTCCCCCGACACCGGTTTCTACTGGTGTCTTTTTTTAGCCTGCATAAGAAAGCCCCTCACCTGCGGGGCTGTTTGTTTCGTATGGAAGGATAGCTTACAGGGAGGCAGTGACCACCACCCGCTCTTCGAGCTGGCGGGCGATGTCGAAAACCTGCCTCACCCGGAGGTCTTTGCCGGCCACCTCGAAGCGCAGCTTGCCGGCCAGGCCGGTGGACACTTTATAGCGCCGGTGAAAATTGCCTGCCTGCAGGAACTCTTCGTGCAGCAACACACCCTTTTCATCGAAGATGCGCAGTACCGCGCGTCCCGCAATGCCCGGGATGCTCACATCGAACTGCAGCATATCGCCACGGGTGCCTGTATACCGGATAGTGCCAGGCACTTCGCCGCCGTAGGGATGTGTGACTACCTGTGCACCGGATGTAGCCGAAAGGGAGATACATACCGCCAGGATAAAAAGAGCTTTGTTCATAGGGAGAAAAACGTGTTTCATATGTTTAAGTGTTTAGAACCATTTGGTTGACGCAAAGCTCCCTTTCGTGTATTACTTCATTCTGAACATGCGGTTAATAAATGATGAGGGAATTGTTGCGGGAAAATGAAGAGGGATATGCGAATGTGCAAATGAGCAAATGAGCAAATGTGCAGATGAGAGAAAGAGAACGCAGATCATTATGATAGTGATGATTTACCCTGATCTTTATTGGTCCTCGAATCCTCCAAATCCATTAAATCTTTCAAAATCCGGGTTCAGACATTCTCCCATAGAGCCAAAACAGGAAGAAATAGGAAGTATAGACCCACTTAGGCCCACCCTACTTCGCCCAAAAAACAATGTCAAAGAACTTTACATTGGATAGACAAGAGTGTCTATCCGGTAGTTCTTTGACATTGCGGATCTGCAGGTGATGAGGCTAAGCTGCAGATTATTTAGAGGTCCTGGTGCTTAGTCAGGAGACTAAGCACGATCGGTGGTTTTCAGCATTGACCATTCACCATCAGAATCGTGTCCAGCCTTTCCACCAGCTATCTCCTACGGCAGCTGCGCCGCGGTAAGAAGTGGAGGTGAAGAAGCCGGCGGTCATTTTGGCATTGGTGAAGTCGCCACCGGTAGCTGCGGGAGAACCGGCTGCGGGATTGAAATCCACGCTGCTGTCGTACTTGAACGGAGCCACCAGACCTGCATCAGCTGTAGAGGCCAGGACCGAGTTTCCACCACCGGATCTATTGATGTAGTTGGCCAGGCTCTGGGTGTTCCAGCCCGTGGGAGCCGACGTGCTGGCTGCATAGCTGAACTGGGAGTTGTTTCCAGCAAATATGTTGTTAGCAAATACCATGGTGCCTGCCCCAATATTAGCATCCGTCGGGGTGCCTGTAGAGGCATCGAGCAGCAGGCCGGTGGGCCAGCCCATCACAATGGAGTTGAAGATGCTGATGGCTGTGTTGCGGCGCAGGTGCATACCGCGCTTATAGTTGGAGTTGCCTGCGTTGGCTGCGGTAGCACGAGGTCCGATCACGGTGATGTTGCTGAAGATGGGTGCCGTCTGGGGCGTGCTGTTGCTGCCGCCTGCATCGTTGTCCACCTCGAAGCCATTGCTGCCGCTGATGTCGGCAATAGAGCTGTCGCGCAGCACGATACCGAACTGAACGCGGCCGCTGTAGCCATTGTCGGCATCAAAGTCATCGTCCAGGCCCTTATAGGCGATCAGGTGTTTGGCATCTACAGTGCCACCGAACCACTCAAAGCTGTCATCATTGGCAAAGCTTACCTGGACGTGGTCTATGGTAGTGCCACGGCCAACGCCGCCCAGTGTAATGCCGTTGAGTTCTTTATCGGGCAGGAAAGCGTAGCCGGCATACTCAATACGCACGTACTTCAATACACCGCTGTTGTCGTTATCATCGGTACCGCCATACAAACCCAGGCCTTCTGCATTATTGACACCGCCTTCCACTTCGCCTACCCCGGCCTGCCCATTGAAGGTGGCATTGGTGCGGGCCTTGCCCAGGATCACCACACCGCCCCAGTCGCCACGCTGCGGAGTAGCAGCATCACTGGTAAACACCACCGGCCTGTCCGCCGTACCGTTGGCAAGGATCTGCGTACCGCGCGTGATCACCAGCGTACCGCGCGACGACTTTTCGCCCTGGATGGTAACTCCAGGCTCTATGGTCAGCTTAGCACCGTCTACCACATATACAATGCCCCTGAGTTTGTAGGTGTTGCCGCTTTTCAGCGTCTTGTCGGCGCTGATCTTGCCGGTCAGCACCATATCCTCCGGTGTATTGTTTCCACCATTATCCGTGCCATCGTCGTCCACTTCAATTTTACGGCAGCCTGCAAAAAGCAGTGTCGTTGCCAGAGCGATTAGTCCAAAGCGTTTCATAAAAGTCTTCTGTTTAGATTAAGGTTTGTTGATTATTTGATTTGATAAGAAAAGGTGATCGAATAGTTTG
>DASWYM010000080.1:0-7763 GCA_036404975.1 Chitinophagaceae bacterium | reverse complement strand
GAAAGGGGGTAGCGGGGGGTGTACCTTGGGGAGGGATCAGGGATCAGGTTCCGATAGCTATCGGAATAGGGATTAGGAAAGAGCTGATGGGTTTTGATCATTCAGAGGGATGATCAGAGACGTGGCAGTGAATGATAAAGTGATCCCTGCTTGGAGCTTGCGGCTTGCAGCTTGTGGCTTGGAGCTTCTCTTTTTAGTTCTTTGACATTGCGGATTTGCGGTTTATGGGGACCTATGCTGCAGATTATTAAAGGTCTCAGGAGGTGATGGACTCACTCTTCACTCACCACTCATTAGTCTTATAGCTTCACGCTTTTCCACCGGTTGCTGCGGAGGTAAAAGAAGGAGAGGGAGAAGAGCACGGCCCAGTAGAGGTACTCGGACATCCAGGCCCAGATGAGGGAAAGTTTGTTGACTTCCAGCACGACAAACACATAGATGCAATAGAGCACTATGGCCACCAGTTCGATGAGGAAGGTCATTCGGCTGTTGCCCGTGCCGGTGACGGCATTAAGCCAGATGGTGGCAAACGACATCAGCACCATAGCAAGGGCGACCACCCTGATCACCGGCACACCGGTATTAATGAATTGCAGGTCGAGCCCGTATATGGAGAGGTATACGCCGGGGAATAGGTTGAGCCCGATGCAGATGACCACAGCGACGCTCAGGCTGATCTTCATGATCTTTTTGATCAGGGGGAGGACGTCTTCGGTTCTGCCCTGGCCGATGATGTTACTCACCATGCTGTTGGTGGTAGAGGCAAAGGCCCAGATGAAAACCCCGAAGAAGCCAAAGATGTTGCGCATGGTATTGGAGACGGCCAGGCCAGTTTGTCCGCTGTTGCGTTCGATGAGCAGGTAAAAGAAAAACCAGCTGACGATGCTGATAGCGTGCTGGAACACCAGGGGCCCGGATAGGTTAGTGATGAGGCGGGCATTGTAGCTGTCCCATCTGGTTTTCTGGAAGAGCGAGAAGCGCTGGTCGATGCCCTTTGCCCGGATAACAAGGTAGATGACAAACATACCGGTAAATTCGGCTATGACCGAGGCATAGGCCGCACCATTGAACCCCAGTTGCGGAAGTCCAAAGTGGCCAAAGATGAGGGCATAGTCGAAGAAAATATTAGCTACGGCTTCTGCCAGGGTACCGGCAACCAGGTATTTGCTTTGGTTGGTGCCTACCAACAGTGCATTACGCAGTTGGTAAATATACAGGAAAGGCAGTCCCCAGATGCGGATACGCATAAAGGATACAGCCTTCTGGTAGGTATCTTCAGAGTGCACGGTGGCTTTTAATACTGCGGGTGCAATGAAATAGGTTATGATGATGCCCGTAAGGGCAATGATCATAGCGATCAGTACTCCCTGGTGAAAGATCCTTCCGATTTCGTCGGGACGGTTTTCACCAGCCCGCCGGGAGATCAGGGCCTGCAGGCCGTTGTTCAGGCCATAGCCAATGGCTGCGAAGATGAGGTAGTAAACCCCGGTAATGCTGGCGGTAGCCAGCGCTCCTTCGCTCAGGTGACCCAGGAATATGTTATTGATGATGAAATTGAGCTGCGGTACCAGGGAGGCCAGGCTGATAGGAAGGGCTATTTTTAGTATTTGCCTGTACGTTATATCTACCTGTAGTGCGGAGCTCATGCCAAAAAGAGTGCAAGCTACTGAAAGTACCACTGACCTCCAATGGAATGCGGTGAAATCCGTACTTTGCAAAAAAGTACAGGTGGTGAAAACATTGTTTGAAATCAATCATTCGGGGCCCCGGAGCGGAAGTGATACCCTGTTATGCGAATGGGGCGAGCGGTACTGTTGCTATACGGTTTATAACCAGGAGTCGAATTCACTGGCCGGGCTTCACTATTTTACTTTTGACAGTCCTGCCTCTACTGAAGAGGTTGATAATATCATCCGGCTTTTGAAATCGGAAGGCCTTCGCTATTCGAGGGTAGTGTTTTGTTCGGGTTTTCCGCAGGCGCTGCTGGTGCCGCGGCAATACTTTACAGAAACCGAGTCTCCTGCCGCGGTACTGAACGGTGATAAACGGATGATTTATTTCCATGACCCGGTAGGCGAGTGGCAGGTCGTTAATAACTATGCTTTTCCGAAAAGCATCTACAGGCAGGTGGAAGAGGCCTTTGGGACCATAGAGATGAAGCATGTGTATACCACTTCTTTAAAGACCTATAATGGACATACGGCCGGGGCGCAGGTAGCGGTTGACTTTACACCAAAAACTTTCCGGGTGGTGGTTAAACGGGATGGGCAGGTACTGCTGGCCCAGATGTATGACTACACTGCCCCGTTGGATGTGGTGTATTTCCTGCTGAAGATCTTCCAGGAATTGCAATTGCCTAAAGAAGAAACGCATTTGGTGCTGTCGGGCCTGGTGGAAGAGGCTTCCGCCCTTTACAGGGAACTGCACAGTTATTTTCAGAACATTCATTTTGCCGAGCCGTCAGGCCTGCCTCTTATAAAAATGGAACACCCGGCTCACTTTTTCGCGTCTATCTATAACCTGGCACTATGCGTATCATAAGTGGTAAACTAAAAGGCCGGCGGATCAATCCCCCGGCACAAATGCCCTATACCCGTCCAACTACCGACATTGCCAAAGAGGGATTGTTTAACATCCTGCAGAACAACCTGGACTTCACTGAGCTGAAGTCTCTGGACCTGTTTGGCGGTACCGGCAGCATTAGTTATGAGCTGGCCTCGCGGGGAGTGCCGGACCTGACGGTGGTGGAAAAGGATGTGAAAATGCACTCGTTCATCAAGAAGACCTCCGAGGACCTGAAGCTGGAGAATTTTAAGGTAGTGAAATCGGATGTGTTTCGCTTTATCGAGCAGGCTACTGAGAAGTATGATTTCATCTTTGCAGGTCCGCCCTATGCCCTGGAGAGTATCGATGATCTTCCGAGAGCCATTTTCAACAAGGGGCTGCTCAACCAGGACGGTTGGTTTGTGCTGGAGCACACGCCCCGCAATAATTATGAGAGCTTTCCTTTTTTCAGGGATGCCCGTAATTATGGCACCACCATTTTTTCCATTTTTGTTAATCAGTTTGCCACTACAGAATAAACCATGCTGAAAAAAGAGGCCAGGAGAATGTACCGTCAAAAGCGGTTGGAAATAACGCCTTCGCAGAAGCTGAAGTGGGATGACCTGCTGCTGATACAATTCCAGACGTTGCCGCTTCCTTTTCTTTCGCGGGTTATGAGCTTTTATCCAATTGACGTGTACAACGAGGTCAATACCTTTCCTATTACGGACTACCTGCACTTCAAAAACCCTACGCTCGAAATAGCCTACCCGCGTACGGACCTGAAGGACCATACCATGCAGGCGGTGTTGTGTGTAGCCGATAGTGTTTTCGAAGACAATGCCTTCAATGTGCCGGAACCCATGCTGGGAGAGGTAGTGGAACCTGCCAGCCTGGACCTGGTGCTGGTGCCCTTGCTGGGGTTCGATGAAGAGGGGCACCGCATTGGTTATGGTAAGGGGTTTTATGACCGCTTCTTGTCGCTTTGCCGGGAGGATTGTATGAAAATCGGCCTGAGTTATTTTGAGCCGGTTGAGCGCCTAAAGGATACACATGAATATGACGTACCTTTAGATATTTGTATCACCCCTCAACAGGTTTATTATTTCTAATGTTTTCCAACTGGTTTTTAAAGTCCTTCCGCATACTTCTTTTTCCCTTTGCTTTCCTGTATGGCTTCATCATATGGATACGCAACTGGATGTTTGACCGGAACATCCTGCGCTCTTCCATTTTTGGCCTGCCGCTGATCTGTGTGGGCAACCTTTCGGTGGGGGGCACAGGTAAATCACCGATGGTGGAATACCTGGTAAAGCTGCTCCGTAACCGCTTTAATGTAGCTACCCTGAGCCGGGGGTATAAACGTAAAACGAGGGGGTACGCCCTGGCTTCGGAGCAGAGTACGGCCCTGGATATTGGTGATGAGCCCATGCAGTTTCACCGTAAGTTTCCCGGAACGCCTGTAGCGGTGGGCGAGGAGCGGATTGTGGCAATACCGCAACTGCTGCATGACCGGCCCCAGACAGAAGCCATCATACTGGACGATGCATTCCAGCACCGGTCGGTTAAAGCAGGCCTGAATATCTTGCTTACTGATTATAATAACCTGTTTACCAGGGACTTTTTTCTTCCTGCCGGTGACCTTAGGGACCAGCGAAACAGTTATAAGAGGGCTCAGGTGATTGTCGTCACCAAATGCCCGCCGGACCTTAAAGAAGATGAAAGGGTGCAAATCACCAGGGAAATAGAGCCCTTGCCCCACCAGAAAGTATTCTTTACGACCATTGTTTATGGCACCCCTTACCATATTATCGACCAAAGCACCGTAAGTATAGAAGAGCAGTCGGAAGTGTTGCTGGTGACAGGTATTGCTAATCCACGGTCGCTCAAAAGTTACCTGGAAGAGCATACTGAGACATATTACCAGATGAATTATAGTGATCATCACATCTTTTCTATCGATGATTGGCGCGATATAAAAAAGCGTTTCAGCCAGATGGAAACGGACCGTAAGATCATATTGACCACTGAAAAGGATGCCATGCGGTTACTGAAGTTCGAGCAGGAACTGGCGGGTGTCCCCTTTTACGTTATACCTATCGAGCATAGCTTTTTATTCGGGGAGGGAACAATGTTTGATGGTATTGTTCTTAAATTCATTGAAAATTTCAAACAACCTGCAGAAACCAATGGGAAGGAAAAACAACAAAAAGACGAAAGACAAGAAGAAGAGCGGCCATAGCCGCAATACTTATAACGGGGTTCTGGAAGTGACAAGATCGGGAGTAGGGTTCGTGGTGGTGGAAGATCTCCATACAGATATCCTGGTGCGTCCATCGGATTTTAACTCTGCCATGCACGGCGACACCGTGGTGGTGGCAGTAAAGGAACAGCGGGAGGCGGGTAAGCGTATGCAGGGGGTGGTGAAGGAAGTAAAGGAACGGAAGCAGTCGGAGTTTATCGGCACCCTGCAAATGAACAAAGGCTTTGCCTTTTTTGTAAGCGATAATGAGCGCAAAATGTCCGACGTCTTTATTCCTCAAAATGCCATCAACGGTGCCGAAGACAAAGACAGGGTTGTTATAAAGATCACCAGTTGGGAGCAGGGGAGCGGGAAGCGCCCCATGGGTGAAGTGGTTACGGTATTAAAAGCCGAGAATGAAGCCGATATGGCCATGAAGGAGATCCTGCTGGAAAGTGGGTTTCCAATAGAGTTCCCCGACGAGGTGATGGAAGAGGCTGCCCGGATACCGGACGTGATCAGCGAAGAAGAAGTGAAAAAGCGGAAAGACTTCCGCGAAATACTCACTTTTACTATTGACCCGGTAGATGCGAAAGACTTTGATGACGCTCTTTCCATTCGTGTGTTAAAGAACGGTAACTACGAAATAGGAGTACACATTGCAGATGTGGGCCATTATGTAGAGCCGGAAACCGCCCTGGATGATTTCGCTTACTTAAAAGCGACTTCCGTTTACCTGCCTGACAGGGTTAACCCCATGTTGCCGGAGCATATCTCTAATGTGCTCTGCTCACTGCGGCCGCACGAAGACAAACTGACTTTTTCGGCCATCTTCCAAATGACCCCCAAAGGTCAGGTCAAACAGTACTGGCTGGGTAAGACAGTTATCCATTCCGATCACCGTTTTACTTACGAAGAGGTGCAGGAGATCATAGAAAAAGGCACAGGCCCCTTCCAGGACGAGGTGCTGCTGTTGAATAATATAGCCCAGAGACTGCGTAAAAAGCGTTTCCAGAACGGAGCGATCAACTTCTCTTCGCAGGAAGTACGCTTTAAGCTCGACGATACCGGCAATCCTATAGGTGTAGTCATCAAAGAAAGCTTTGAGGCCCACCAGCTTATTGAAGAATTCATGCTCCTGGCCAATAGGTATGTAGCGGAAAATATTGCAAAGATCAAGATCAATAAAAAGCCGCTGCCTTTCCCTTACCGGATACACGATCTGCCCAGCGAGGAAAAGCTGCTGCCTTTTATGGCGTTTGCCCGCAAGTTTGGACACAAGTTCGATATGTCATCACCGGAGGCCATTGCCTCATCTTTCAACCAGATGCTGGAAGATGCGCATGGTAAGCCGGAGCAGCACGTGCTGGAGCAATTGGGAATACGTACCATGGCAAAGGCTGTATATACGACCGAGAATATCGGGCATTATGGCCTTGGCTTTGAGAATTATTGTCACTTCACCTCGCCTATTCGCCGCTATCCCGACATACTGGTGCACAGGGTATTATTAGGAGTGCTGAACGACAACATCAAGCCTGATAAGAAGATGGAAGAGAAGTGCCGGCACTGCAGTGAGCGTGAGCGGGCGGCTATGGAAGCTGAAAGGGCTGCCAATAAATACAAGCAGGTGCAATACATGCAGCAGTTCCTGGGTGAAGAGTTTGAAGGAGTGATTAGCGGTGTAGCCTCCTTTGGCTTCTGGGTAGAGACCGTAGAGCATAAATGCGAGGGGCTGGTAAGCCTGAACAGCCTATTGGATTACGATGAGTTCCGCCTGGTAGATACCGATTATTCCCTGGCAGGTATGCGCACCGGGCGAAAGTTTCGCATGGGCGATAAAGTGCGCATTAAGGTAGTTGCGGCAAACCTTTTAAAGCGACAGATGGACTATGAGTGGGTACTCTCCACGACCGAAGTGCAAGAGCCTGAGCCTGAAAAGCCAAAACGCAGAAAGAAAAAAAAGACAGAAGAAGAATAAATTCTATGCACACATTTGAAGAATTATCGGCCCTGTTTATTGAGAAGTTTTCCATAGACCATTTTCCTGCCCAGCCGCAAACCCTTTATGATCCTAACCGCTATTTTCTGCAACTGGGTGGTAAACGGGTGCGCCCGGTATTGTGCCTGATGGGCAACGAGCTCTTTGATGAGATCAACCCGGATGCCTGGGCGGTGGCCAATGCCGTAGAACTGTTTCACAATTTTACCCTGATTCATGATGATATTATGGATCGCGCGCCCCTGCGAAGGGGAATGGCCACCGTGCACGAAAAATACGGTGCCAACACGGCACTGCTGGCTGGAGATGTGATGCTGGTAACTGCGTACGACAACCTGAACAAGATATCTACCAAATACCTGCAAAAGGTGATCAACCTGTTTAACAGGACTGCCAAAGAAGTGTGCGAAGGCCAGCAGCTGGACATGGATTATGAGAAGACCACGAATGTTGGCATGGATGAGTACCTTCACATGATCAACCTGAAGACCTCGGTACTATTGGCCGCCAGCCTGCAGATGGGTGCTATCTTGGGTGGAGCGGGAGAGCGCAACAGGGAGTTGCTTTACCAGTTCGGCCGGAAGCTGGGACTGGCCTTCCAGGTGCAGGATGATTATCTCGATGCTTTTGGTAACCCGGATAAGTTCGGCAAACAGGTTGGGGGTGATATCCTGGCTAATAAAAAGACTTTCTTACTGATTTATGCCCTCCAAACCGCTTCCCCTGAGTGCAAGGAGCAGTTGTTGCACTTACAAGCTACCAATCCTGACGACAAAGTAAAACAGGTGCTGGACATCTTCCGCCAGTGCAAGGTGGATGAATGGGCCCGGGAACTGAAAGAGAAATACATGCAGGAAGCGTTTGCTCACCTGGAGGATATTGCGGTTCTTTCCATAAGAAAAGAGCCGCTGAAACAGCTGGCTCTTTTCTTAACACAAAGAGAACATTAATAGGGGTTTAGATATAGGTGCCGGA
>DASWYM010000079.1:0-5401 GCA_036404975.1 Chitinophagaceae bacterium | reverse complement strand
GTCTTCCCCTTCGCCCAAAGGATCAAAAGAAGAAAAAACAGGAAAAACAGACCTGTTTAGCCCCACCCTACTTTGCCTGTTCGATTATGATTAAGACCTTATCATGAATTCAGCCGGAGTGCCTTTTCGCGGTTGATTAAGTATTCAAATACCCTTTATATTTACTCCACATATCCCGCCAGGATATACTGATTCCGTAGACACAATAATCACCATGAGAAAATTACTTGCCATCCTTGCATTTGTCTTGCCCCTGTCCTTATTGGCCCAGAACAAAGGAGATACCATCCAACTGCTGCAAAAGACAGCAGCACTGTATGACCTGCAGCTCACCATGGCTGAAGCCGATTCGATGACCGAAGGCATCAGGGAATACAATGACGTGTATAAAAATATGCACCGCATGCTACCCTCCAATGAACTCCTTTACCCTTTCGCCTATGAGCCGGCCCCTCCGGGCTATGCTATACCGACGGCCCAGCAAAAGATCGACTGGAACATCCCATCGAATGTAGCCTTACCGGCCAGCCGGGCGGACCTGGCGTTTTATTCCATTCCCCAGCTGGCCTCCCTGATCAAAAACAAGAAGATCACCTCGCTGGAACTCACTAAATTCTTCCTCGACCGCCTGAAAAAGTGGAACGACACCCTGGAGTGCGTAATCTCCTTTACCGAAGACATTGCCCTTAAGCAGGCCCGACAGGCAGATGAGGAGCTCCGGAAAGGACTGTACCGCGGTCCGCTGCATGGTATTCCGTATGGTTTAAAAGATCTCTTTGCCGTAAAAGGTACCAGGACCACCTGGGGCTCCACCCCTTATAAGAACCAGGTGATCGACGAGAACTCATTCGTGTTTGAGCAGCTCACCCGGGCAGGCGCCGTGCTGTGTGCCAAGCTTTCATTAGGTGCCCTGGCCTTTAATGACCTTTGGTTTGGCGGCCGCACCAACAATCCCTGGAACCTGAAGCAGGGCTCCAGCGGCTCTTCGGCCGGATCGGCAGCAGCCACGGCTGCTGGATTGCTGCCCTTTGCCATTGGCACCGAAACCTGGGGGTCCATCATTTCCCCCTCCACCCGCTGTGGGGTAACCGGCCTGCGTCCCACTTTTGGCGCTACCAGCCGTAGCGGGGCTATGGTGCTCAGCTGGAGCCTCGACAAGGCCGGTCCCATCTGCCGCAGTGCCGAAGACTGTGCCATTGTGTTTGCCGCCATAAAAGGCACCGACGGGAAAGATCCTTCAGCCCTGAACTACGCCTTTAACTACCAGCCCAAAGGCGACGTGAAGAAGCTCCGGGTAGCCTATGCCGAAAACTACTTCCGGCGCCTGAACAAGGATGCCCTGGAGTGGAAGGCCCTGGAGGACATTAAGAGCCTGGGCATATCCCTTTCCCCGGTAGCCTTCCCTGACTCGACTGTCTATCCCTTTGATATCATGAATATCGTGATCAGCGCGGAGAGTGCTGCGGCTTTTGACGGTCTCACCCGCACGGACCACGACACCCTCATCGAGCGGCAGGACAAGAACTTCTGGCCCAACATCTTCCGTACGGCCCGCTATATACCGGCCGTGGAGTACATCAATGCCAACCGTTACCGCTCGCAGCTGAATCAGGCCCTGCAGGACTTTATGAAGGACTACGACGTGGTAATCGTCCCTACCTTTGCCGGCAACCAGCTGGCCATTACAAACCTCACGGGTAATCCCTCGGTCTGTTTTCCAATGGGTTTCAACCAGTCGGGAAGTCCGCAGAGCATCACCCTGGTGGGAAAGCTCTATGGTGACGCCGCCATCCTGCAGCTGGCCAAAGCTTATCAGGACAAGACCGCGCACAACAAAAAGCATCCGCCCCTGTTCGCGAATAATTAAAATATAGTACCTAAATTTTGTAGTAAAGAGAGATGAGAAACCTATTGTTTTTAGTCCTGTTGTTTATCCTGGCAGCCTGCAGCGATACTTCCAAAGCAGATCTATTGGTCTATAACGCCCGTATCTATACCGTGGACTCTTCATTTTCGGTAGCCGAAGCCATGGCCGTGAAAGACGGGAAGATCCTGGAGGTAGGCACGACCGCCAACCTCGCGAAAAAATATACATCCGGCAATAAGGTAGATGCCCAGGGTAAGTTTATCTACCCGGGCTTTATTGATGCCCACGCCCACTTCTATCGCTACGGACTGGGCCTGCAAACGGCCAATCTCGTAGGCACCACCAGTTGGGAAGCCATACTGGCCAAGCTGGACTCTTTTGCCGTTAAGAACCCCGAAGGCTGGCTAATCGGCAGAGGATGGGACCAGAATGACTGGGAAGTGAAGGACTACCCTACTAAAGAGAAATTGGACCAGCTATTTCCTAACCGGCCAGTATTGCTGACGCGAGTGGACGGACATGCAGCTATTGCCAACCAGGTAGCCTTGGATGCAGCCAGTGTAAAAGCTGGCATGCAGCTGACCGGTGGAACAATAGAAGTAAAGAGCGGGAAACTGACAGGGCTCCTGGTAGACAATGCTGTGGACCTCGTGTCTTCGAGGATCCCGGCACCTACGCCTACACAAATTAAGCACGCCTTGAACGATGCCCAGCAGAACTGCTTCGCCGTTGGGCTGACCACCGTGGACGACTGCGGGCTGGATTACCGGGAAGTACTGACCATCGATTCCCTGCAGAAAAAAGGCGAGCTGAAAATGCGGGTGTATGCCATGCTCAGCGACGCACCGCAGAACTATGACTTCCTTTTTGAAAGGGGCAAGATCAAGACAGACTACCTGAACGTACGCTCCTTTAAAGTATATGCTGATGGAGCCCTTGGCTCCAGGGGTGCTTGTTTGTTGCAGCCCTATGCCGATAAGCCCGGATGGCATGGCTTTCTGCTCAGCACACCACAGCACTTTGACTCGGTGGCCAGCATCTTAAGCTCGAAGGGGTACCAGATGTGTACCCACGCCATTGGTGATTCCGGTAACCGCCTGGTACTGGATATTTATGGTAAGTACCTCAAAGGCAAGAACGATCAGCGCTGGCGTATAGAGCATGCCCAGGTGGTTAACGAAGAGGACTTTGCCAAGTTTGAACAGTATTCGGTAATCCCTTCCGTGCAACCCACGCATGCCACATCAGATATGTATTGGGCCGGTGATCGCCTGGGTGGAAAGCGGGAGAAAGGCGCCTATGCCTACAGGCAGTTAATGCAGCTAAACGGGATGGCGCCCCTGGGCTCGGATTTCTCTACCGCAGATAATGACCTTAACAATTACCAGCAGATGGTGCAGCATACCGGGTGGATACCCCTGGGTACAGACTTCCCGGTAGAAGACATCAGCCCCTTTAAAACCTTTTATGCGGCTGTATTCCGAAAGGATGAGAAAGGCTTCCCGGAAGGAGGCTATCAAATGGAGAATGCTCTTTCCCGCGAACAGGCCCTGCGCGGCATGACCATCTGGGCTGCCCGCAGCAACTTTGAAGAAGGCGAGAAAGGGAGTCTCGAAAAGGGTAAGTTCGCTGACTTTATTATACTGGACCAGGATCTTTTAAAGGCGGATCCTAAAGAAGTTCTAATAACAACTGTTTTGGCCACCTATGTAGGCGGAACACGCGTTTACGGGAAGTGACTCGACAGAAAATCGTAAATTTGCCCCTTGCTTTTTTGAATCTTAGATATTGTTTATGATCCGGATAGCTATTTTAGACCTCTATGAAGGGCAACCTAACCAGGGCATGCGGTGCCTGAGAGACATCATTACCCAATGGGGTGAAGTCCACCAGTTGGACGTCTCCTGGGATGAGTTTGATGTGCGCCAGCAGTGCCGGGTACCCGACATGAACTATGATATCTATCTTTCCAGCGGCGGCCCCGGATCTCCCCTGGACAGCGAAGGTTCGGAATGGGAAGCGGCCTACTTTACCTGGCTGTCCAACGTGGAGAACTGGAACAATGACCCGGCTAATACGGTTAAGAAATTTGTTTTCTTTATCTGCCATTCCTACCAGCTGGCCTGCCGCCATTACGGCATTGCACAGGTAACGAAGCGCAAGTCCACGGCATTTGGCGTTTTCCCGGTGCACCCCACTCCCGCCGGACAGAATGAGCCGGTATTCGCTAAGATGAAAGATCCCTTTTACGTCGTCGACAGCAGGGACTTCCAGGTTATACAGCCAAATTACCTCAGGCTGCAACAAATGGACGCCAGAATTCTGTGCATCGAAAAGGACCGTCCGCATGTGCCTTACGAAAGAGCCGTTATGGGCATCCGGTTCACCCCCTTCATGATCGGCACCCAATTCCACCCGGAAGCCGATGCCGTGGGTATGAGCATGTACCTGCAGACCGACGAAAAGAAGGCTACGGTTATTGAAAACCACGGTGAAGAAAAATGGAAGAGCATGATCGAAGGCCTTAAAGACCCGGAAAAGATCATGTGGACCTATACGCATATACTCCCCAACTTCCTCAATACGGCCCTCCAACATAATGAAGCAGAAAGGAGAGGAAAGCATCAAAAGGAAGTCCTGCTTAAATAACTCTAAAGCCCTCCATCCGGAGGGCTTTTTTGCAGCCGTTGCCGGCAGTCCTTTTATTGCCTAATTGATTGTAAATTGGACGCATGGTTTCCCCTTTGCGCCAACAGTATAACCAGGACTTTACCCCCGAAAAGTACCACGCCTTCCTGCAGGAAATGAATGACCGTTACCCCGGACAGCTTGATTTCCGTGTAGCCGAAACGCCGGTCTTCATACCCCGGGATTTTACCCGCCAGGCATTGGAAGCCTGTGAAAGCATCATTGATGTGATCACCGAGCCCCGCTACCACCAATTGAGTGAAAGAGCGATCCCCGGACACCTGAAGGTGTCCAATGAAGACAGCTACCCCCACTTTATAGCCTTCGACTTTGGCATTTGCACGAATTCAGAAGGAGGACTGGAACCCCAACTCATCGAAATGCAGGGCTTTCCCAGCCTCTTTGGTTTCCAGGCTGCCCTTCCCAAAGTGCATGCAAAGCACCTTTGGCAGCCCGCTGGTTATTCCAACTACCTGAACGGTTTTACGGAAGCCTCCTATACTGAGTTGCTGCGCAGGATTATCCTGGGGGACGAAGCCCCCGAAAACGTAGTCCTGCTGGAGATCTTCCCCGGAAAGCAGAAGACCCGTATCGACTTTGCCTGCACCGAAGAAATGCTGGGGATAAAGCCGGTTTGCCTGACGGACCTTATCCAGGATGGCAAACAGCTGTATTACATACGGGATGGACAGAAGACCCCAATCAGGCGCGTCTTCAACCGCCTCATCTTTGACGACCTGTTCCAGCAATCCCCGGAAGTGCAGGAAAAAGGCCGCCTCTTCCAGCAGGAACTGGACGTCACCTGGGTGCCTCACCCCAACTGGTTCTACCGCCTGAGCAAGTTTA
>DASWYM010000078.1:0-2473 GCA_036404975.1 Chitinophagaceae bacterium | reverse complement strand
CCGGCCGACTGCACGCTTCCCTTGTTGATGGCATAGGAAAGATAAGGCAGCACGTAGTGGCCGCTGATTCGGTAGTCGCGCTGGATCTTTACAAGTGCGGTATCGCCGAAGAACAGCGAGGAGTTGAAGCCGGTTTTGTACTCGGCCTGAAGGCGCAGCGCCCACCGATCGGCCAGTTGCATACGGTGATCTATATCCGCAGCCAGGGCCCAGGTGCGCACACCGCCTTCGCTGCCTAGCCCGCCGTTAACCGCCAGCCTGGTTTGCGGGCGCAGGGCGGCTTCAATGCGCGCGGGAAAAAGCTTCCCTCGGTTGTTGTCCATAGCCACGTTGCGCCCGTTGCCGTTGATCACACCCAGGTAATAGGAGAGCGGGATATTGCCCAGGCGCACCTTGCCAAAAAAGGTGGCGCCCTGCTGAAAGCTTTGCCAGCCATTGGCTCCGAAGGCATAGTACTGGTTGCTCCACTCCAACGTTTCCAGCTGCTCTTCGGGATAGAGATCTTCGCGGCCAAAAAAGGGACGGAATTGTCCCACCTGCAGGTTCAGGTAGTCGTTGAAATGGTATTTCAGAAAGGCATTTTCCAGCACCTTGTTTTTCGGGTCGCCGCTAAAGTCGGTGGCATTGAATAACAGGGCAGCTTCCGCTCTCGGGCCCAGGATGGCGCGGGCGGCCAGGCGTACCCGGCGTACGGCAAACCCCTGGGTAGAGTAACCGGTAGTGGCGGTATGATGCAGACCGTTTACATCTACCTGCTTATCGGGCGACCATCCGTAGCGCAGGATCATCATGCCGGAAAGCTGTAACTTCTTTTCGGGCACCATGGCCTTCTTTGCAGTCGTGTCGCGCAGCGGTGGTTGAGCCGCCGTTTCTGCAGGAGCTGCCGGTTGCGCCCCGCTGGCGAAGGAGAAAAGAAGAGTGGATAAGAGGATCAGCAGTCGTATCAATAACCTCAGGGCCGGAGCCGTGGCGGTGAAGTTCATGGCGGTGGAATTTGCGCGCAAAATTTAGCCCTTCGCGCGGGCTCAGAACTGACGCGGCACAGATGGGTGGATGATACTAATCATTGAAAAGCGAGGGCGCTATACCACTGCATGCACACCCTTTTATGCATATATAAAAGTGGCGTTTGCAGAACAAAAAGGAAAAAATCGAAACCTATAGGAAGCGAAACCGAACGGTCAGAATGTTAGCCTACCTCAATCAGCAAAATCAGTGACGGTTGTCATTCTCCGGTTTTGCAACCTGTTGTTCTTTTGTACCATCGAACACCAGAATTCATTGCAAGGAATAACACTGGTACAGAAGATGAATCATTGATCTCCCTTCGAACGATTGCTTGCTTTATTGAATCCCCTAAACATGTTTGAAAGAGTGTTTGGGCGCGCATCCAGATCTTTCTTTATCCTTATACACTTTTTGGAAGCAGACAAGCAAGCGCTATATGAATCCCTGAACAGGTAGGCCGCTCCCCGAAAGCGACAAAAGCACACCGCACCGCAGCCGTATGCCCGGACGGACGGTGACCTGCATGGGTTCAGAAACGCTGCACCATCATCGTTTATCTTTTTTAAATGAAACAATTATGATTACGGTACAAACAAAAGAAAAGTCCAGACGTTCCTACAAAACCAATGTGCCGCTGCCCGGCGTGATCCAGACCTGGGTAACCCACCTGGCCGAGCAACTGAAGCCCGAGTCCATCTACCTGTGCGATGGCAGCCAGGAAGAATACGATACTATGTGTAACCTGCTGGTGGAGAAAGGCACGTTTATCCGCCTGAATGAAGAAAAACGTCCCAACTCCTTCCTGTGCTTCAGCGACCCCAGCGATGTGGCCCGCGTAGAAGATAAAACCTTTATCTGCAGCCGCCGGTCCGAAGATGCCGGTCCTACCAATAACTGGATGGAGCCTGTAAAAATGAAAGGTATCCTGAACGGGCTGATGGACGGTGCCATGAAGGGCCGCACGATGTATGTGATCCCCTTCTGTATGGGCCCGGTAGGCTCTCCATACGCCCGCTACGGCGTGGAGATCACCGACTCGGAATACGTGGTGGTGAACATGCACATCATGACCCGCATGGGCACTAAAGTGCTGCATTTCCTGGAAGAAGGACAATTCGTAAAGTGCGTACACACAATCGGTGCCCCGCTGGAAGAAGGACAGCAGGATGTTTCCTGGCCCTGCAACCCCAAGGTGAAATACATTTCGCACTTCCCCGAAGAGCGACTGGTGATCTCTTATGGTAGCGGTTACGGTGGTAACGCCCTGATGGGAAAAAAGTGCTTTGCCCTGCGCATCGCCTCGGTAATGGCTCGCGAAGAAGGCTGGCTGGCCGAGCACATGCTGCTGATGGGTGTGGAATCTCCCTCTAAAGAAAAAACCTACGTGGCTGCTGCCTTCCCCTCGGCCTGCGGTAAGACCAACTTCTCGATGATGATCCCACCGGCCGAATTGGAAGGATGGAAG
>DASWYM010000077.1:0-3232 GCA_036404975.1 Chitinophagaceae bacterium | reverse complement strand
GCACCCGGGAACTGCAGGACGCCAACACCGAGCTGGAGATCTCTAATAACGAACTCATGCAGTTTGCTTCCGTGGCCTCGCACGACCTCAAGGAGCCTCTCCGCAAGATCCATATGTTCAGCAACATCATCAGGGAGCGCTATATGTCCGAAAGCCCCCATGGCGCTCTCGATTATATGAACCGCATCATCCGCTCTTCGGCCCGTATGACCAAGCTGATCGATGACCTGCTGACCTACTCCCGGTTATCGATCAATACCCTCTTTGAATCCACGGACCTGAACTGCATTATCAATGAAGTGCTGAGCGACCTGGAACTCTCCATCACGGAAAAAGGAGCTGAGGTTTTGGTCGACCACTTCCCGCACATCGAAGTCGTGCCCGGGCAGATGCGACAGGTGTTTCAGAATATCATCTCCAACGCCCTTAAGTTTTCGCGCCCCGGTACGCCCCCCCGGATCACCATAACCTCCGAGTTGATCAGCCAACCCGACTTTGATATAGCTGCCGCTGAAAAGGGTGATTATTGCCGGATCAGCATAGCCGACAATGGGATTGGGTTTGACGAGCAGTACACGGCTAAGATATTTACGATCTTCCAGCGCCTGCATTCCCGCGAAAAGTATGAAGGAACGGGTATCGGACTGGCCATTACCAAGAAGATCATCGAAAAGCATAACGGCTGGATCACGGCCCGCAGCACCAGCGGCGGCGGTTCCACCTTTGTGATCATCCTTCCGTTACGGCAACCCGGTGAAGTGCTGCAGGAAGAGTCCTCTACACCCCTGCAACTGAATTAGTTATACGGGCAGGCCGATTGGCCGGCCCATGCGGAAGCCCCTTCCGGCGGGCTTCCGCATGGGGAGTAATGGTTCAATTCTTGCAATCAATGTAACTGTGAACATGAAAATCCATTGATATGCACAGCAGATTACCCCTTGTTAAACGGTTGATGCTCTTTCCGGTAGTTTTCACTACCGCTCTTCTTTTTTCTTCTACCACCCTGCAGGCCCAGTACTTTGGCCGCAATAAGGTAAACTATAAGGAATTCGACTTCCGCGTGGTCCAGTCGCCCCATTTTGAACTCTATCATTACCTGGATAATGAAGTGGCCCGCAACCGCTTTGTCCAGTCAACGGAACAATGGTACCGCATGCACCAGTTCATCTTCCGCGACACCTTCACAGAGAAAAACCCTTTCCTGCTCTATAGCAACCACGCCGATTTCCAGCAGACACGCGCTATTGAGGGGCAGATCGGGGTGGGCACCGGTGGGGTTACCGAGGCCCTGAAGAACCGGGTGATCATGCCGGTGATGGAAGCCAACGCGCAGACCGACCACGTGCTTGGCCACGAGCTTGTACATGCGTTTCAATACCATATTATCCAGGATACCTTATCACTCAGTGCCATCGGCAACATTCCCCTGTGGATGGTGGAGGGCCTGGCCGAGTACATGTCCATAGGACCGGTAGATGCCCACACCGCCATCTGGCTCAGGGCCGGGGTGGCGGCCAATAAGCTGCCCACGCTCAAGGACCTGACCAACCGCCCCGATCTCTATTTCCCTTACCGCTGGGGCCAGGCTTTCTGGGCCTATGCCACGGGCCTTAAAGGCGACACGGTGATCCGCCGCCTCTTTATCGAAACGGGTCGCGTAGGCTACGAGCAGGCCATCAAGAACGTCTTTAAGATGGATGCCAAGGCTTTCTCCACGGCCTGGCAGACAGCCATCCGGTCAGCATATAGTACCTACCAGGCAAACACGTCGCTGACCCCTCCGGGTACCGCCACCGTCTTCAAGAAGAATGCAGGCGAACTGAATATCGTCCCTTCCCTTAGCCCTGACGGCGAGCGGGTGGCCTACTGGACCGAAAAAAACCTATTCAGCATTGATCTCTACGTGGCCGATGCCGGCACGGGCGCCAACCAGCAACGGGTCACCTCCAATAACTTTGGCTCCCACATCGACGAATACAGTTCCTTCGAGTCTTCTGTAGCCTGGTCGCCCGACAGCAGGCGGCTGGCTTTCGTGGCTTTTGCCAAGGGGCGTACCCGCCTGATCATTGCCGATGCCGACAGGGGCAAGGTTGTACAGGAAATCGATGTGCCGGGAGTGCCGGCCATCAACAATCCTACCTGGTCGCCCGATGGTTCCACCATTGTTATGACCGGCCTGGTGGACGGGCAAAGTGATCTCTATGCCTATAACCTGAACACGAAGACCGTGCGGCAGCTGACCAACGACCGCTATGCCGATATACAGCCTTACTACTCGGCTGATGGTAAATGGATCGTCTTTTCCACCGACCGCCGCAGCATTGGCAGCACCAATATCCAACACACGTTCTACCACGACATCGCTCTCTACAATGTAGCTACCGGCACGGTGAGTACGCTGGACATTTTCACGGGGGCCAACAACCTGAACCCGGTGTTCGCCGCCGACAACAACGTGATCTATTTCCTGTCGGACAGGGACGGCTTCCGTAATATGTATTCCTATGATATCGCTTCCCGCCAGGTAGCGCAGCTCACCAACCTCTTTACCGGCATTACGGGGATTACCATGTTTTCACCGGCCATCAGCACCTCCCGTAATACGGACAGGATCGTGTATACCCATTATGCCAACGACCTCTATACGATCTATACCGTCAATGCCCGCGACCTGCCCAGGACCCCTGTCCCCGGTGGCGAGGTGAACTGGACGGCCGCCACACTGCCGCCCTTCAACCGCACCGGCAACAATGTGGTGATGCAGCACCTTGCCAATACGCCTTTCGACGTAGTGTCGGCAGCCAACCTGAAAGAAGTGCCCTTCAAGCCCAGGTTCCAGCTCGACTACATCGGCAATACCGGCGTAGGGGTGGGCGTTGGCCAGTTCGGTACCGGCCTGGCCGGCGGGGTGAATGGGATCTTCAGCGACATCCTCGGCAACAACCAGCTCTTTGGCGCCATATCGCTCAATGGCGAGATCTATGACCTCGGCGGGCAGTTTGCCTATCTCAACCAAAAGAAGCGTATCAACTGGGGGGCGGCGGTATCACATATTCCCTACCTCTCCGGCGGGCAGGGCTTGTTCCTCGACTCCCTGACGATTCGGGATACCACGGTGGAAGTGGTCAATTCTTCGCTCGACCTGCTACGTACTTTCGAAGACCAGCTCTCGTTGTTTGCTTCCCTGCCTTTCTCCCAGGTGCGGCGATTTGAAGGCGGTGCTTCCTTTGCG
>DASWYM010000076.1:0-5809 GCA_036404975.1 Chitinophagaceae bacterium | reverse complement strand
ATCGGCGAACGCATCAAAGGCCCTGCCCAGGTCAGGGACACGGTAAACGGCGCCGTCCTGTTCACGCTCTACGACAGCACCCTGGTCAGCTCCGGCGCACCGCAGGGCGGCTGGGCGGCCATTGGCCTCCACATGCCTATCCCGCTGGAGGACTACGGCACCGACACCCTGCGCCGGGGCCGGAAGATCATGCTGGAAGGCAAGGTGGTCGGCGAAGTGCTGCGCGATATGTACACCAGCACCTCCTCCTCGGGCCAGGGAGGTTGGGCCGAACTAACCGGGTACATACCCCAGGACCAGATCTATCCTTCCACCATCATCGAGAACGTACTGATCCGTTATGCGGACCGGGTCCCCGACCGGTCGCTGCAGGCCTACCAGCCCTTTATCAACAGCTTCCAGCTCGAGGAGCACGACGCATTTGCGCCCTTTGTCACCTACTTTAACCACGAGAACTGGGTCGACGACCCCTCCCCTTTGCTGCGCATACAACTGGTCTTCGAGAACAATAAACTAATCGGCGTCGTGCACTCGCGCCCCCTGTCGCTGCCCGGCACCACCGATCATAAACTGGAAAGAGGCCTCACCGCCTCCTTCTTCAACGACACCCCCAAAGAAACCCGCGACAACTTTATCCGCCTGTTCAACGCCTTCATCACCTCTGCCGACTAACCCATTCTCCCAAACATCCCCTGTCATCAATTACCCGTTGCTCGCTCCTTTATTGAAGCAGGGAACATTTCCCTCCATAATCAACACATTCAACATAATTAACCCAATCAACACAATAACCCAACCCTTGCAAAACCACCAACCTCGCCGTACATTTAAGGAAGAGAGGCTCTTTATGCCATACAGCAGGATATTGGATATGAGGCGCACTCAGGCCTTCTTGCAGCACCAGGTGCGCACCCGCCGCACCCCCTGTGTGCAGTATGCCATCTTCGACGCCCGGCGCGTGCACCACCAATACTCCGAAGGGGTGGCGCGGGTAGCCGGCAACGAGGCCGCTGCCGACGACACGTCTTTCCACCTCTACTCCGTCACCAAAACCTTCACCGCCCTGGCGGTGCTGCAACTCGTTGAGGAGGGCACGCTTGACCTCGACAGCCCCGCCCGGCAATACCTCTCCTCCTTTCCCTACGGCGGCGCCATCACCCTGCGCCACCTGCTCACCCACACCGCCGGCCTGCCCAACCCCATTCCCCTGGGTTGGATCCACCTGGCCTCGGAACACACGGCCTTCGACCGCGACGCCTTCTTCGATGCGGTGTTTGCCCGCCACCCCCGCACCCGCTCGGCACCCGGCCAGCAGATGGCCTACTCCAACCTGGGCTTTGTGCTGCTGGGCCGCATACTGGAAGCGGTTACAGGAGAGCGTTATGAAGACCTCGTTACCGGCCGCATCCTCCAGCGCCTGCCCCTGCAATCCGGCGACCTCGCCTTCACGGTGCACGACCCGGCCCACCATGCCCGCGGCTACCAAAAGCAGTGGAGCCTCACCAATGCGCTGTTGGGGTTCTTTATCGACAAAGGCAAATACATGGATGCGGCCGAAGGGTCGTGGAAGCCCTTTAAACCCTTTTACGTCAACGGCACGCCTTATGGCGGACTGGTGGGCACCCGCCGCGGACTGGTGCGCTATGCACAGGCCCTCCTGCAGGCCGACAGCCCCCTGCTCGACAGCCACTACAAACGCCTGCTCTTTGCCGAGCACCACACCACCGCCGGCAACCCCACCGGCATGTGCCTCTCCTGGTTCACCGGCCTGCTAAACGGCCAGCGCTTCGTCACCCATGCCGGCGGCGGGGGCGGTTACTACTGCGAAGTGCGCCTCTACCCCGAAGCCGGCTGGGGCAACGTCATCCTCTTCAACCGCACTGGCATGAAGGACGAACGGCTGCTGGATAAGGTGTGAGGGCGACTAGCTGATGAAAGAAGCTGTGTATATTAGATTTTATTCCCGTCAACCACCAGTAAAAATGACATTTAAATACTTCGAAAGACCAGACCTCTATGTCGGGCTTAGAGATTCAGAAACAGCCTGCGACCTTTGCGGACAAAGCAAGCTTTGCTTTGACGCAGAATCCTTCTTTGGCCAGGAGGATATATCTTCTATCTGCCCTGAATGCTTAGCCTCCGGCAAGCTGTATGACAGGGATATATTCACTTGCGAAGGAGACAAAGAAGAACTGGTTTGCCAACTGAAAGCTCTTAACCCTTCATGGACAGAGAGCGAAGTGGAAGCACTGGCCACGCAAAAGACCAACGAACTGGAAAAGACGACACCAGGTCTCATAACATGGCAGGATTGGCGCTGGCCTTGTGCCGACGGCGACTATTGCCGGTTTATTGGTTATGGCTCCAAACCCTTATATAACAGGCTGGCCAAAGACATGAATGGCGAAGCGTTTTTTAAAAACTCATTTAACAATCAGGATTCAGATATAGATGATCTCTGGTCTGAATACCTGCCCGGTCAGGAAATAAGGAACTACGAGGACAGCAATAAGTATGGGGTGTTGTTCTATGTTTTCAGAAGTCTTCACTCCGATCGGGTAATAACAATTTGGGATAGTAACTAAAATGAACCGTCTGTACATTGTCAAACAAAACCATAACTATGAAGCCTGTTGATTTCATAGCAGAATTGCATTATAGAACTGCCGAAGAAGGAGGCAGAAACACGCCAGCCTTCTCAGGGTATCGGCCAACAATAAAGTTTTTCTTTAGTGACATGCAAACATCTGGGCAGCAGGTATTTATTAATAAGGATAAAGTCTACCCGGGTGAAAGCGTACGGGCAGAAATTACCATCGTGTCGGATGCTTACTTTAAATACCAACTTTCAGAAGGTATGGACTTCGAATTCCGTGAGGGTCCAAACATCATCGGCCACGGCACGATCCTTAAAATTGTAAATACAGAACTCCAAAAAACTGGTATTTAAAAATAGCTCCCTTAGCTAATGGATCTCCAGTCACCCGGTCACAAAGCAGGCACCAGAACTCCTCGCCCCGGAACCTGCCTCATAACAGGTTTGAGGTATCCCCTTTCACCATTGACCATTCACTCCCAATAGCTATCGGGATCACGAACTCACCAATCACCCTCTCCCCCTCATCAGCAACCCCCGCAGCACAAACCCCACCAGCCCCGCCAGCAGCAATTGCTTGGTATTGTTCACCGGGATAAACCGCGTGCCCGTGGCGCTCACTTCATATACGCCCTTGGCGCGGGCATAGAGGCCACCGCCGCCGCCGGCGCCTTCTTCATCCTGGCCCTTGGACACATCCCCTTCGGCCTGGTTGCGTGCCTTGGGTGCCTTGTGGCCCATGCCGCCGCCAAACCCCATCCCCACCTGCGCCACCGGGATGATCGTTTTGCCGTCCATGACAATGGGGTCGCCGTACACGCTCTTGACCGTCGCGTTTTGACCCAGGCGCGTAGCTATGTTCTCAACGAAATTGGCATTTTCCATAATCAGTGTTTTTAGATGTTAGAAATACAGCTTCACGGTACCGGGATAGAGAGAAAGAAATCAGCAGGTACGCACCAAACGGAACAGTAAAGTTCTCACCCGCACGGCACAAAAACCATGACCACCGTCACTGCCGGCGGCCAGGTCCACCACCGGCTCCCGGCTAAAGAATCCCGATAATTATCGGAACATGCTTCCCGCAGCTCAAAGCCGCTGATATGATGGTAAAGAGCACCCTGCCACCATCCCACATCTGCCATCGTACACCCCTCCCAATCAACACAATCAACCAATGACCCATTCACCATCCCGCGTGCAGCCTACTCACATCCGCCCATTCACCTCGCGCACGCCCACGTATTTGCGTTCCAGCAGCCACAGCAGCATGTTGGCCAGGGCCTGCGCTTCGGTAGCGCCAAAGGTGGTCTTCAGCCCCGGGTAGCTCACGTATTTGATCGCTCCGCTGTTGTCGGTCACCAGCGCAATACCTTCCACCATAGGAGGCAGGGCGGCTTCCAGTTCGGCAGCCGTGTAGGCCGCGCAATGCGCTTCCTCCGGGGCCAGCGGCCGCAACACCGCCTCCTCGGGCGGTGCCAGCAACAACAGCCCCTCATTGCTGCGAACGGCCAGCCCCTTGGAGGTATAATAATAAAGGCTTTGCTGCTTCACGCCCCATTGCTGCAGGCGCCGGGCGTGCTCCGGCGGGGTGAGCGGTTTGGTAGGCGACAAAGGCGTATGCGGCGACATGCGCTAATGGGTGAGGTCTTGGACGGGTTCGGTCTTTTCGGCCTGGCTGCGGAAGCTGGCCACCAGCTCCGGAAAACTAAGCGATCCGCTGATGGCAAAGTTGTCAAACCAGGTCACCCACTCGCGCACCACGTCGGGTTGGTTTTCCAGCAGCAGGCCCCGCTGCGGGATGTTGTAGGTAATGGTGGGAAAGTGAATGATCAGGTGGCGGTCGTCGATAATGAGGCAGTCGATGCCCACATTCTTGTGCATGCGGTGAAAGTGGAACTTAAAGAACGGCCCCACGCCCTTTTGGTCAAAAACGGCATAGCGTTGCTCGGCGCTGGCAATGTTCTCTTCGCTGAGGTTGTCTTCATCCACGCACACCACCACGTCGAAAAGCAGCGGGTTGGAGCGCCGCATGTTCTCCTGCATGATCTCCGCCACCCGTTCGGTCCACCAGTCGGGAGCCTTGGGCTTGTTGGTATACATCAGCAGGCGCAGCCGCGAGTGGGTGCCCTCGATGAGTTGTATGGAGGTCTGGTAGATATCGTTGTAGCTCTCCAGGTAGCGAAACTCGTGGAAGGACTTCAGCGAGGTGTTCACCTCGCGCAGCAGGCGGGTTTGCCGCTCCAGCGCCTTGTCAATCCGGTCCAGGTCAAGGGCCCGCTCCAGGCCCAGCATAATGGCAATAAAGCCAATGCAGGAAAAAAAGATCACCTGGGTGAATTTGTGAATGGACTCTTGCCAGGGCGCCAGGAAGGTGAAAGCGCCAAGGTCGAGGATGTTGCCGATAATGAGCAGGATACCCAGGCCCATGATGATGATGGTGAGGATGCGCCGCTGGGCTTGGCGCCTTGTATGGGACAAAGAAAGGTCGTTGGGTTTCATAGCTAATGTATTGGTTGAGGGGCGCGGGCAGCTTAAAAAGGGAGGAAGAATGACGTCTATAAAGATAAACAATTAGTAAGTGCGCGGGGTATAGGGCCCTCCCCTTCAGGAATCCCGGAAACCGCAGTTTGCCTTTGCGCGGTGCTTTCGCGGCCGTTTCCTGCAGGTGCCGGTCAGCGAACCACCAGGGCACAACGGGGCGGGGCGGCTGCAAGCGCGCCGTTCCTGTGGTCTGCCAGGCCCCACTAACCATGGCCGGTTAGGCAACCGCTTACCTAATGCGGCACTTCTTCCTCGTCGGTGATCAGCATTTTGATCTGTGACACCATCTCGGGCGTTACGGTCACATGGTGGTCGTTGCGGGCATGTGCGGCAGCCTCGTTCAGCACTTCTTCTTCAGTGGCGGCGGTAATTATTTTGTCGCAGTCAAAGCCGGCATCGCTGCAGCGTAGTTGTTTCATGTTGTTGCATTTAAAGGTTTGTGTTCGCAGACCGGGGACAGGAAAGGCAGTTTCTATAGAGCGTTTCAGGGAAAGACAGTACGTTAGCACTTTAAATATACTAAATATTTATGCTGTGTGGAGGGTGCCGCCCCATTCTCCTGTGGCAGGTAAATTGAATAGGCTATACTCTATTCTGTTGTGCATGGATGTTTGGTATGTCATACTTTATAGCCTGAGTGCGGCGGTGCTCATCACCGTAGCGCTGCCC
>DASWYM010000075.1:0-10299 GCA_036404975.1 Chitinophagaceae bacterium | reverse complement strand
GCATGGGTACGGTGCGAAAGGAACAAGACCATACAGGCAATAAAAGGTATAATAGAAAAGAAAGGGTCCGCCACATACAAGGCATGGAACGACACGCGGTAATGGCTAAAGGGCTCGAACCATGCCGTGCCGTAGTTATTGAAGGCATCGATGAAAATATGGGTAAAGACGTTGGCGGCAAACAGCTTCATCCAGTGGTGCACCGGCACATAACGCTTGTATACCACGTGAGCCATCAGGGAGGCTAGGATGGTAATGATAATCGCAAAGAGGATGGAATGGGTAAAGCCCCGGTGCGCCAGCAGCTCGGCGGGCTTATCCAGGTAGAAAGCCGTAACGAAATCAATATCCGGGAGGCTCTGGGCAATAATCCCATACAGCATCGCCTTGCGCCCCAGCTTACGGCCGGCCACCGCTTCGCCAATACAGGCACCCAGAACTATATGTGTCAGTGAATCGATAGGATCAATTATGGGCTATAAATAGTGGAACCTTCGCGTACCGCATCAAAAAATCCGCCATACTGGCCTTAAACCACCGGGACACTCGTCCCCGCTGGTAAGCACCCAGCACCACCAGGGTACCGGAAGACGCACCTTTCAGGTGCGAAATTATGTGTTCTTCCGTATCACCCTTCTCTACGAGGTAATTTGCACTGGGATAATGCCGTTTCATGAACTCTTTCATTAGCGCATGATCGGGCAGGTGAAGCGACTGCTTCTCCTTTTTAACCGACAGCACTTCCGCCTTTATTTCCTTTAAGCCCGGAGTTAAATAACTGAACATCTTTATGGCATGAACCGATGTAGGCTCTCCATCGTAAAGCAATACCACGGACTCTATGGGGGCAAATATCCCCGGCACGATCAGTACAGGGCATTTTACATCAGCCAGCAGGTCTTTCATAAACTGGGTAGGCATGGACTCCTCATAGCGGTTAAAGGCTTCCTTGCTGTCGATGAGGACCAGGTCGGCATAGATGGACTCATGGAGCAGTTCCTGCAGGGCCACATTGCGGTCCCGGTGCACTGTATAGTTCATCCCTGCTTTGCGGCAAGCGGCTTCGAATAGGTCCACAGAGCGGTCTCTCACTTCTTTGTCCTGCTTGTTCAGCTGCAGCATCTTTTCGTCCGATACGCCTCCCTCCTGGTTGACCAGTTCCGAAAACTGGTAGCTGTGATAGGTGCGGTCTTCAAGGAAAACGCCCACCAAATGAGCATCGCACTGCCCGGCCAAAGAGAGGGCATAATCCATAGTGGCCTGTGAGAACTCTAAACCATCAAAAGCAGCAATGAACTTTTTCATGGCAAATGTTTTAGCGTGAAAAATAGTGCAGTAGTGACCTGTATCCCTTACCGATGGGTAATAAACACCGGCAACCTGTGCTCGGAAATGATCTCCGACACAAAGCTTTTCCGCATCATCTGTGAAAAAAAGGACCGTCCGTAGGACCCGCTCACCAGGATAGCGTTCCTGTTCTCACAGATCCAGTTCCGGAACTCTTTCTTTGGCTGGTTCTCCAGCTTCATGATTCGAAGGTCCTGGAAGTGCTGACCGGCCAGCTCCTCGATAAAGCTCTCATAAGGCAGTTTGGTCTCCTTGTCTTTGGAGTACACCAGCATAGTCTCTCTTTCACTTAATTCCGGAAACAGGTAGGCAAACTGCTTAATGGCAAACACGGAGGAATCGCTGCCATCATAAGCCAGAATATTCCTATTTGGGAAGTCAAATTTTTCCGGCACTACAATCACGGGGCACTCCGAAGCGTGCAGCGCATCTTTCATATACTCGCTGGGATCATCGCCTGCCAGGTTCTCATAGAACTTCTCGCTGCTTATGATCAGCAGGTCGGCAAAGCGCGTTTCCCGCTTTAATTCCGGGAGGGCAAAATCGTAAAAGTCTTTGTGGATCTTGTAGGCTATGCCATTCCTTTGGCAGAGTCCCTCAAAGCGCGTTATGTTCTTCTGGACCGTATCAGTATCCTCCGCTTCCAATAGTGGCACAAAGGAAGGGCCTGCCATCGCCCCCGCATAGCTCCATAGGTTGGCATAACTCACCTGGGGTATAAAGGCGCCGACCAGCAATACCGGCCGCAGCTCGTTAAGGCGGCGGGCAAACTCGAAAGCCCCTTCGG
This sequence comes from Chitinophagaceae bacterium, assembly GCA_036404975.1. Taxonomy (GTDB): domain Bacteria; phylum Bacteroidota; class Bacteroidia; order Chitinophagales; family Chitinophagaceae; genus Flavisolibacter. The sequence continues at coordinate 8,165 of DASWYM010000075.1, read as the reverse complement.
AGAACTGTGTTCCATCAAATGCAATAAGGATCTTTTTCATGTCAGTAGGTTTAATGCGATAGGTGTTTTTCTACCGATGTTCCAAAACCACTACTTACTTACCATCCAGAGCACTCATCAAAGAACCATTCCTGCTTAGTACTGCTCCTCTACCTGGCGCACCGGCACCTCGGAAGCCCTGCGGCCCATCTCGTTCTGCTCGGCCAGGGACAGGAAGTCCGTACTGGTGGTCTCCAGCCACACATCTTTTTGCTTGCGGAATACCTGCACCGGCAGGCCAAAGTGGCCCTGGAAGGCCTGCTCGACGTCCTTAACGCTTGATTCGGGCACAAGGGTTATAACCCCTTCGCGCAGGATACCGTGAATTTCCCCCAGCAACGTGGAAGGCGGCACCATCTTCTGGAACGGGGAACCCTGGCCCACTACATGGGGCTCACAAAAGAACTCCAGCTTTAAGTAGGGGAACATGCAGTTGAACTGCTTTTTGATGTCCTTTACCGTTTCCTGGTAAGTAAGAACGATCTCCATAGTTAAGTTTTAAGGTGAGTGGTATAGACATGGTTGCCTGTAACATAAAACTATAACAGATGGTCCGCCATAGGACTGATACCGGTTAGCTGCCCGGGTGATGCTAATCAATTGAGCTTTCTCCGGTTCCGGCACTAAGCCAACGTTGTTCTTTGTCGTTTAAAAGATAAGTAATTTTCTCCAAAAGTTAAACAACAGGACCCTAGCTCACGCTCGGATGAAGACCTATCCATATACAGTTCACCCTTCTTTTTATACAATTCATGTCTTCCTTTGCTCAGATTGTCAGCAAACACTTCCATAACATCCAAAAAGACGGTAATTTGTAAAGGCACATGGCTACGTTCCCCCTCCAGATACCCCAATATACCAGTAAGGATGTTTCTATCCTGCTGGGAAGCATGACGCCCCTGATGCTGATCATGAACAGTATTATGTTCGGGAACCGGTACTTTTCCGAGTGGGAGGTGTTTTTCCCCGCTACCCTGGTCACCTTTTCCTTTTTAGCTTCCTCTTTTATGGTTTACGGCCTGGTAGCCGTCCTTCTACGCAACCGCCTGCCAATGGAAAGCCAGATGACCCGCCGGCTGGCCATCTGCATCACCATTTTTATATTCATGTCAGCCGTGTTGGTATCCATCGTGCTACGGCTGTACGAGTTGTTTGGCTTCCTTGACTACACCTTCGAGGAAAGCCATTTTAAGCAGATCTTCATTGCACTGGTCATTACCAACATCTTCCTGACCTTCTTCAACGAAGGAGTCGCCAAGTTTGAAAAGTACAAGGCCACCGCTACCGAGACCGAGCAACTGAAAAAGGAGTACATGAAAAGTCAGCTCATTGGCCTGAAAAGCCAGATGAACCCGCACTTCCTGTTCAACAGCCTGAATACCCTCTCCTCGCTCATTCACGAAAACGAGGAGGAAGCCGAAGACTTCCTGGACCATATGAGCAAGGTGTACCGCTACCTGCTGCGCAGCAACGAAGAGCAATTGGTCACCCTGGAAACAGAACTGACTTTCATTAAGTCCTATTACTACCTGCTGAAGGCCCGCCACGGCGAGGGGCTCCTCCTACAACTGGACATCCCCAAAGAAGTCCAAAACCATCCCATCCCACCGCTGACTCTGCAGTTTATCCTCGAGCATGCCCTGAACCAGAACACCATCGGCAAAGACAAGCCCCTGCAAGTACATATGTATATCAACGGGCCTGAAGAGCTGGTCATTGCCTACAACGTACAACCTAAAAGAGGCACGGTAGACGAGTCGTCCAACACCGCCCTGGAAAACATCGCCAATAAGTTTCGCCTCCTGTGCCACAAGGAAGTGATCATTGAAGAAACGCCACTGGAAAAAAGAATCATTATCCCCCTGATCCTGAGTGTTGAAATGAACCGCGTATGAAAGCATGGATGAAGCCCAATAAGATCGAATGGATATCTTACTTATCCTTGATGCCGGTGCTGGCACTGGCACTGAACCTCATGCTCTTTGGCCCCCGGGTGTGGGTGGACAAACGGGTATGGCTGCTCTCCTACCCGCTCATCTGCCTGCAGGGGCTTATTTCCTGGTACCTGCACGTAGTGGTCATGCACTGGCTGCGCATCCGCTTTCCCCATATCAGGCAAACCACCATCCGTCTTGTCCTGTTAGGGGTGGCACACATCTGCTTAACTTTTTCCACCTTCGCTATAATCTTCTACAGCTATGATGCCGTCGGCTTCCTGGGCTATGAGCTCGATATATACAAGCTGCAGCAGTCCCTCGTGCTGGCCATCGGGTTGACCATGGTCTCCACCACGCTGTGGGAGTCGGACTATACCTACACGCAATGGAAAAACAGCGTGGCCGAGAAAGAAAAGCTCCAGCAACTGACCATCCTGCACGAGTTCGAAGCGCTGAAAAGCCAGGTGAACCCGCACTTCCTTTTCAACTGCTTCAACACCCTTTCCTCGCTGATCACCGAAGACAAAAAGAAAGCGGAATACTTCCTCAACGAACTGAGCAAGGTGTACCGCTACCTGCTGCGGAACAACACCGATGGCCTCAGCACCCTCGAAGAGGAACTGCGTTTTATCCGCTCCTACTACCGGCTGCTGCAAACCCGTTATGGCGATGGTCTGCAGCTAAATATTGAAACCGACAAACGCTACGACCAGTATATCCTGCCCTCGCTCAGCCTGCAGCTGCTGGTGGAGAATGCCGTCAAGCACAATGTAGTGCTGCAGCGGACACCCCTGGTGGTCGACATCTTTACCGCTGCCGGCAACATCCTGGTGGTGAACAACAACCTGCAGCCGAGGAACACCAAGCCCGCCTCCAGCAAGATAGGCCTGAAGAACATCCGCTATAAATACGAGCTGCTCAACCGCCCGGGATTCCAGATCCTGCAGGACACGAAGAACTTCTCTGTCGTGCTGCCGCTGATCTGGAGCCCCACTTTAGCCAACAGTATTATCAGCATAAAAGAAAAGAACGAATTAACCCCCTAAATTCATGCACATGAAAGTCCTCATCGTAGAAGACGAAGTACTAGCCGCCAAAAAGTTAACCAAGACATTAGCCACCGTAGACGAAAGCGCCGAAGTCATTGGGGTGTCCGACAGCATACAGGGTACGGTAGAATGGCTGAACAGCCATCCCGCCCCGGACCTTATCCTTATGGACATCGAGCTGGCCGACGGACAAAGCTTCGAGATCTTTGGCCTGACCGAAGTAAAGAGCCCCGTGATCTTCACCACCTCCTACGATGAATTTGCCCTACAGGCCTTTAAAGTGAATAGCATCGACTACCTGCTGAAACCGGTGCAGAAGGAAGACCTGGAAGCCGCCCTCAACAAGTTCAAGCAGCTAAAGACCATCTACAAGGAAGAAAAGAAAGACGACGTCAACCTGGAACAGATCGTCAAGCAGTTGCAGCAAAAGCTACAACCCAAAGAGTTCCGCAAACGCTTCCTGGTGAAGCATGGCCAGAAGCTCATCTCCATAGAGATCGATGAGATCGCCTACTTCTTCAGCGATGGCCGGCTGAACTTCTTTAAAACCTTTGACAATCGTAAGTTCGTGGTAGACTACACAATGGACGAGCTGGAGGAGATGCTCGACCCGGACAAGTATTTCCGAACCTCCCGCTCCTTTTATGTCTCCATCAACAGCATCGACCAGATCCACGACTACTTTGGCAACCGCCTCCTGTTGCACCTGAACCCACCGGTGGAAAAAGAAGCCATCGTGAGCCGCGAGAAGGTCTCTGACTTTAAGAAGTGGATGGGAAAGTAGGAGCTTCGAGCTGTTAGCTGCGAGCTGCGAGCTTTGAATGCCTGCTGCAATATATACTCAAAGAATTAAAACCCTCAGCATAGAATGAGGGTTTTTGCTTTCCGTAAGTAATATTCATCTCACAAAACACTACTATAAACCACGTAATATAAACTCCCTGTCTCACGTCCATCACACCGGCACAATCACAATAATGGAAATACCCTTGCTGTCCACCTGCACGTCCACTTCGGCATTGATGTTGGCGGCGCGGGATTCCATCTCCTCCAGCTTGGCATTGAATGGAACCTTGTGCACGATGTTGTAGGTGGAGGTATCATTCAGCTTGAAGACCAGGTTGGATTTTACCTTATCGAGGTTGATCTGGGTAGCAGTGCCGTAAGCATCCTCCACGATCATCCGCAGCGCCAGCTTCATGATGAGGAAGAACTCATGGCGCGCTTTCATTTCAAGCTCCAGCGACAGCACCCGATTGTCCACCGCCAGGCTGATAAGGGCATTGTTACGGGCCTGAAGGGCTTCCACGAACTCCTTTAACCGCAGCAGGGTTTCTTCCATCGTATCGTTTTTCGGATCGATGCTCCACAAAATGTCGTCCATCATAATGATCATGTTGTGGCTCCGTTCGCTGATCTGCTGGATATACTCCTTCGAGCGCACAACATCTTTCTCGGCCTTTATCTTCGCCATCTCACTCAACACGTTGATGTTATTGAGCGTCGTGTTGATCTCATGGTGCAGGTTACCGGCTATCTGCGAGCGGATGCGTTGCATCGAGCGCAGGCGGTTCATGCGCTCCCGGTCGATGAGGAACAGCACCAGGATCAGCAACAGGATAATGGCCCCGAAAAACCACCAGGTGCGCCAGAACGGTGGGCGGACCACGATAGTTATACTCGCCACTTCTTCACTGACCACCCCGTCGGCATTTTCACTCTTTACCTTGAAGGTATATTCCCCCGGCCGCAGGTAGTTGTAGGTGGCCCTGTTGGAGCGGTCGGTATGGATCCAGTCCTCATCCACGCCTTCCAGCATGTAGAAGTAGTGCAGCTTGCGCTGGCGGTTAAAGCTCAGCGCGCTGAAGTCAAAAGCAATAGAGGTGTTGTTGTGTCGCAGGGTGGCTTCCCCTGCCTGCTGCAGCGAGTCCATCGACAGGCGGTCGCCCGACAACTGGAAGGACGTGATAAAAGGTTTGGGCGGCACATTGCTCTGCACAAACTTATTGGGGTCGAGCACCATGAAGTTATGGTCGGTATAAAACACCACCCTTCCATCGGAGAGCTCCTCCACCCCGGCCATCGAAAACTTGTCGTACACCATCCCATCGGTGCGGTTGTAGTTGGTCACAATGCGGCGCTCGATGTTGACCCGGCTCAGCCCATCGTACGAACCGGCCCACACGGTGCCGCGCTGGTCGCATTGCACGCTCTGAACCGCATCCGAAGGCAGGCCGTCCTCCGCCGTAATGTACCATACTTTGTCGGTGCGTGTATTGATGATATTGATACCCCCGGCCGCCACAATGAGGATGCTGTCGTTGTACTGGGTCATGTCGGTCGACGTGTGGCTGCGCAGGCGTTCGCCTTCCGGGCCTTCGTGGGTAAAGGTGCGTAGCAGCTTATCGGAGGCCGCATCCACCTTCAGCAGGCCGTAGCCAAAGGTGGACACCCACATGTTGCCGTTGTCATCGGCATGCAGTTTTTGAATCATGCCGGTTTCCCGCACCAGGTAATAGCCCTTCTGCGGGTCGCCACCCGAGCGCTGCAGGTCCCATTTGACCAGCCGCCCGCCCTGGGTACCAAACCACAGGTTGCCGTACTGGTCTTCAGTTACCTGGCGGATGGTGCGCCTTTGAAAGACTTCCGGGGTCAGCAGCACTGAGGTATTCTTTTTGGGATCGTATACGATCACCTGCCCGGCCTGCAGGGCAATCCATACCGCCCCGGTCTTACTGTGCTGGGTCATGTCCCACACCGAATAAGCACTATGGGGTTTCAGGCTCGGGGGCAGCGGCAGGGGATTGAAGTTCCGGTCGTAGTTGTACAACCCTTTAGCCCAGCAGCCTACCAGGATATTGCCTTCCGAGGTCTCCAGTACGGCCTGTACCGGCGCTTCGTAAGCAGCCGGTTCGCCGGGGCGGATCAGGCTGAAGGAAGTAAACACCTGCTGGTCGGGGTTGAAGTAGAACACACCATTGTCGGTAGCAATCCATACATTGTCGTCCCTATCCTCGAAGGCATAGTTGGCGTAATCGAACTTGATGCTTTGCTCGTTGCGGTACTCGATGGGCACGGGCGTAAACGGTCGGCTTCCCTGTCCCCATTGTACCAGGAACGGCATGCCATACACCCAAAGCCGCCCGTTGCGCTGCGCCAGGTACCCATTGGGCTCATGGTACCCAAAGGCCAGTTCATTGTGCAGGGAGAAGGTCCGGAACTCTCTATTCTGCCGGTTGAACCGGTACAGGAAGGGCCCTTTCCCGTGGGGGTCCCAGGAGCAGAACACCAACGAACCGCGCCCATCGGTTTGAATATTATAAGTATACTTCACAGCCGCAGCGGCAGCGATAGCCGGATCGCCTTCCGGGTTATGCCCCCGGTAGTTTAATGTCTTTGTCCGAGGATTATACATCACCAGGCCAGAGTCGCCGACCATCCAATATTTCCTTTCCGCCCGGTCCCACACAATGCTGTGAAAAGTCCAGTTAGCAGGGAAAGGTATAGCGTCATTACCTGGCCGGAACCGGGCGGCCTTTTCCTCATATCGATACAGCCGTCCTCCGCGTATGTGCAGGAACACAGAGCCATCCCCACCGTCGAAATAATATTGCGGCTCAAACACCTCCCGCTGGCCATCGGGGAATTGCGGAACAGGTTCGAACCTTAGCGTGCGCACATTGAAATACCCCGCCTTGTTATTCTCCCCTACCAACCATAACCTGTTTTTGGCATCTATATGCACTACGGGTATATTATTGGCGGGGATCGAGTGGGGATCATTCTTGCGATGGCGGAACGTGATAAAGCTGTTGCCGTCGTAGCGTTGCAGTCCATTGAGGGTGGCCATCCAGATATAGCCCTCCTTATCCTGCGTGATGGACGACACCTGGTTGGAGGCCAGTCCACTGGCAATGGAAAGATGGTTGAACGCAAACTGGCGCGCCTGCTGGCTATAGCCGGCAAGCGGCAGCACCCCTATCAGCAACAAAAAGAAAACAACTCGTACCAAAGCAGTTATAATTATATCTATCAAATTTAATGACTGCTTCCGTCAATGTCCGAAGATTCATTCATCAAAAGCTACAATCCATGTAACCAAAGCCACAGTTCATCGCTGAGCTCCAAAAACAAGGCCCCTGCACGGCTCTAAAACACCGTTACACTTCATGCTTTTATTTAACCAGTTCATGCACCACACCCTTTCCTTCCCTGCCCGGTGAAGCCATCTTTGCCTCCTATTAACCAACAAACCAACATGAGCATTATGAAAAGAACAATCCTGCTAGCTGCATTTTCCGCTGTCCTGTTTTCCTGTGCAAAAGACGACAACAAGGCCTCGGTAAAAGCCGGCCCCGAAGTGGCTGTTCACGAAGGCAAATCCTGGAGCTGGATCCACGTTGACGGAAGGAACAAGCCCCTGGAAGTAGGCATCTCCATCAGCGAGGCCGCCCTGAACAGTGTGCCGGTGGCTGAAGAAGGCGGCGATGACCACCACAGCCACGAGAACAACCTGTTCGTCCCGCTTCCGGCCAAAGCAAAGGAAGTAACACCCTTCCGTTCCATCATGCTGAACTGGAACCCCGGCGGTCATGAGCCCGCTCCCATTTATACCCTGCCTCACTTCGATGTCCATTTCTACATGACCAGCGAAGACGAAGTAATGGATATGGTGGACGGAACAAAGCTGGAAGCCAAGCCCGCTGCTGCCTACCTCCCCCAGAACCATATTGATGGCCCCGGTGTACCCATGATGGGTAAGCATTGGATCGATATGGCTGCTCCCGAATTGAGCGGTACCGTTCCCTTTACCCAAACCTTTATTTATGGCTCCTACGACAGCAAAGTGACCTTCTACGAGCCCATGATCACCCTGGACTTCCTGAAGAACACCGTGCAATTCGAACGCCCCATCCCCCAGCCTGCCAAATTCCAGCAGTCCGGTTACTACCCCACCAAGATGAAAGTGGTGAAGCGCGCCGGTGCCACCCACATCATCCTGACGGAGTTCGTGGAGCGCCAGGCATCATAATAACCAAAACCAATAAAGACGGGACGCCCTGCTTTTACACTAAACTCATATTACCATGGAACCTGTAGTAGTCTTTAAGCAAATACACCGCATCAGCCGGGTGATGCT
>DASWYM010000074.1:0-4551 GCA_036404975.1 Chitinophagaceae bacterium | reverse complement strand
GTAATTGAGGCTGAGGGGGCTACCTCGGTGGTATTATTTGCCGGCTTTGTTGATACAACCACAGGGGGAATAGTATCCGGTGCAACGGATTTCCTGAAGACAACGTCTACCCAAAAGTTACTGGCGTTATAGCCGTTGGTAGGAAAGATTGTTGTAGTGCTGTATTCATAGATACCATTACCGCCTTCCACACCATCCTGGAGCGCCTGAAGGAAAGGGGTTGATACGCTGTTGGTGAAATAGAACTCATCCGAGGCGTATTGTCCTGTTGTGGTATGATAGGACGCAACATAGGTGGTTCCTGCAGAAACTGGTACCGGGCTGCTGAACAGGACTTCTTGCCAGCCCGAGGCTGTTTCCCCCGTAAAGGTAGCCCGCGCCAGATTGGTCCCTGTGCCCGACCAAAGGTTGCCAATATGCGGTCCGGTATTGGTAGTACTCTTGTAAAAACGGATACCGGTGATGTAGCCATTCATTAATGTCTTGAATTTTACGCCCACTTCAACAGGTTGCTGGTCAGGGTCTGCCACCCTTACAGGAACTGTTGTGGCGCTCCAGATACTGTAATTTCCTGTGCCGGGGTTTACGGTTATATTGATTGCATTTGGCGACGGGGGGATACCAGGCGCTTCTGTATTTCCGGTGTTGTCTACGCCCCGTACCTTGATGGTCACCGCCCCGGCATCGGTAGGCGTCCATGAGAAGGTCCAGTTGTTTGTTCCCAGGGCTCGTTGCCAGGTGATCCCGCCATCTGTGGAAACATCCACTCCGGCCACGATCCCGCCACCCGAATCCGATGAGATTCCGCTTATGGTGTATGGAGTTTCGGCGGTTAGAATGGCGCCTTCTGCAGGAAAGGTTATGCTTGTAATTGGTGCCTCTGTATCGTTGGTTGGAATTCCCGGTACAAGGTCAGCTTGCAAGGAACCGGCTTCTACACCCATATCCGAGATCAGGTTCACCGTAGCCTGTTGCATATCCCGACTTGGAGCGGCATTTCCGCGGTCATGAACCTGATCCAGGCCCCATGACCATTGAACAGTACCGGCTCCGAAGACCAGCGCCCCACTGGGATGTTGATACAAGGACATTTCGTGTGTTTTGCCGTCCAGGGTCGTTCTGGATATGACCTGCCGACCGGGAGGGTTGCTGCTTGCGTATTCCGGTTCAACGGCATCCCACTCATAACCTAAAGTGCCGTTTGGAAATGTAACGGATTGCCCCGCCGAAAGTGAGGCCACACTTGTGTTTCTCCAGATGGGAAGGGATTTAAATGTATCGGGCACCCTGATGCTGCCGGTCGACTCGGTCCAGCTGATCTGTCCTGTCAGGGCATTTTCGGGTTGGCAGCCATCAGCTGAGAAGGAGCAGCCATCACGCCAGAGGCCGGTCCAGACATTGGGCAGCGGATCACATTTGCCGCCGCATACATTTTCACCCACAGTTCCCTCTTTGTAACAAACCAGGGTTCGGTGGGGAGTATTACTCCCATCTACACTTGTTTCCCAGCGGGTTTTCCAGTAAACCTCGTTTCCGCTAAAGAAGGCCAGACTTACTCCGGCATCCCTGGCCGCCTCAAATTTTGCGCGTTGTGCTCCCGACCAGTATTCATCGTGCCCTACCGACAACAGGGCCTTATGCTTGGATGGAGTGATAGGTGTTGGATCACGGTCCATATCCACATCAGTGGTGTAGGCAACATCATAGCCGTTTCGTTCCAGCCAACGGATCATGGGGTATTCGGCATTGAAAAGCCAATCCATCATCGCATCGCCCCCTCCGCCGCCGCCACGGGTTATAAAGGGCCGGTTGTAGCTTATTTTTACCGCATGCCCACTGGGATAGGAAGTAGATCCTGTATAAAAGCTGTTCCCGCCATATACGTTATATGCCTGCCAGGTAGCATCTGAGGTTTTGAAAAGCAATCCTGCATTCCTCGCATCGTCGCGAACCACAAAAACAATGTGGCTGGCCCCGCCATTATCGGCCCGCGTCAGTTTAGCCAGATATACCCCCGAAACAGCGGTGGATGGAACCGGCCAGCTGGCAGATTCTGCCCAGTTGCCGCAATCCACCAGACCGGTTTGAGTGTTGGAGACCGGATTAGGCTGCTGTTGTCCTGTAAAGGAGCCAAGGTCTGTGATGAGCCTTGCCCCCAGGCCCTGATAGTAACCCAGACGGTAAATTTTAATATTGTAATTCACTCCACCGTCCACGTTGATTTTGAACCGGATGGTAGCACCTTTATTGACACTCATATCCGTCGCAAACCCCTGAATGCTCAGATCTCCGGCAAGGGTGACGTCCCATTCGGACTTGGGATTGCCAGGAAGCGCATTTTCACTAACAATGGGGTTTTGCGCCTTTAACAAGCCTCCATTAAGCAGCACCATCAAGACGCTCCAACTCAGAAGAATACGTACCAATGTGATGATCCTACCTGTTACCAGTTCTTTTTGGTTTTTTTGAAAAAAATTTTTGACGCTCCTGGTGTAAAGTGCAGAGTTACAATTCATAGCGGGTTTAGGTTTTTGACCAGTTTCCGATATTAGAAAACCGAAAGCTGGCATATTACTCGTACAAGTATATTGTGATAATATTTTAATTAAAACGATAATAACTTTACATATTTGTGTAGTGGAATGTTTGATTTAGTTTTAAAATCGTTTTCCACAATGGGTGTGGTGAAAATAATCTGAGCCAAATTTCCTGGTTGGTCCTTTCCTTTGAAGCCCCTTTATTCACGATATTGAGCAAGGAATCCACTGAATTATGACTTTAAGTAACTTAAAGTCAGTGTATTATCGTTGAGGTTTGTTTTATAGGGTAATGTAATTTGAAGTTTCCTTAAATTTTTTGGCTCTCAATATTGCTTTCCTGAAACGATAATTTTCGGGGATTTTCCAAACAGTATGAGCTTCCTGCTGTTTTTAATGTGATTTTGGTCGGATGGCCGACAGGAAGGCAAAGGTCCGCAAGACTTTTCAAAGTGGTTCGAATCCACTTCCGACCTCTGGGAAGCAGCAGCAGTGCTGTTGCGTTTTATGAATATTTCAATAAAGCAGGTATTGCAGACCCTGCATCTACCTAAAGAGCCGTTTCAGACCACAGATCTGACACGGCTTTTTGTTTTCTATGGGGATTTTTGAAGTGCCTCATATAGTTGTATAATTGCAGGGCAAATCCGCGGCAGAATTCTGCGGACAAAAATGCTCTTAATATGATGACATTACCGATTTATCAGGCGGACGCCTTTACCGACAAACTTTATGGAGGCAATCCGGCGGCCGTATGCCCGTTGCCCGAATGGTTGCCTGATGAGACCATGCAGAAAATCGCCGCTGAGAATAATCTGGCTGAAACTGCTTTTTTCGTTCCCAAGGGCCATGAGTATGCTTTAAGATGGTTCACCCCCGAGCTGGAGATCGACCTATGCGGACATGCCACCCTGGCTACTGCACATATTATTTTCAGTCATTTGGGATACCAGGCCGATGTGGTGAATTTTCATACCATGAAAGCCGGAATGTTGACCGTTTCGCGTCAGCAGGACCTGTATACCTTAAATTTTCCAGCCCGTATAGCTGAGCCGGCCCAGGCTCCTGCTGGTCTGATTGAAGCCCTTGGCGGGCCCGCACCTGTCGAGATTCTACGTGCCCGGGATTATATGGTGGTGTATGAAAAGGAGTCAGATATTCTGGCACTTAAGCCGGATTTTGCCGCTTTGAGTAAAGTTGACGGGATTGGAGTGATCGTAACGGCAAAGGGTGATAGCTGCGATTTTGTTTCCCGGTTCTTTGCTCCGGGGGCCGGGATTCCGGAAGATCCTGTTACCGGTTCTGCCCATTGTAACCTGATCCCATACTGGGCGGACAGGCTGAAAAAGAATGAATTGCATGCCTTTCAGGTGTCCAGCAGGCGCGGTGAATTGTGGTGCAAATACGAAGGGGACAGGGTATTGATGTCCGGGAAGGCAGTAACCTATTTAAAAGGGGAAATTTATATATAGGATGTAAAAGCAAGAAGCCGAAGTTTCAAACTTCGGCTTCTTCATTATTGTATTATTAGAAGTTCGGTTTAAGAACATACTTCTCGTAGAATCGGAAGATGTGTTCTGCAGCATCCTCGGCTGTGTCAACGAGCCTGAACAGGTTTAGATCTTCAGCATTGATGTTCTTTTCCGTATCGAGCATGGTTGTCTTAACCCAGTCGATCAGTCCTTTCCAATAGTCAGTACCTACTAAAACGATCGGAAAGCGGGCGATCTTTCCGGTTTGGATCAGGGTTAATGCTTCAAACATTTCATCCATGGTGCCAAAGCCACCCGGAAGGACAATGAATCCCTGGGAATATTTCATGAACATTACTTTGCGAACAAAGAAATAATCAAATTCCAGGAGTTTATCCCGGTCAATGTACTTGTTATGGAACTGCTCAAAAGGCAGATCAATATTTAATCCCACAGATTTTCCGCCGGCTTCATACGCGCCCTTATTGGCCGCCTCCATGATGCCGGGTCCACCGCCTGAAATCACTCCGTATCCACGCTCG
>DASWYM010000073.1:0-2878 GCA_036404975.1 Chitinophagaceae bacterium | reverse complement strand
CCAAACTCGAAATGGTCGGGGCGGCCGAAGACCACCCCTTCAAACAGGCTCACGTTGAGCCACTTGGTAATACCGATATCGAGGTGGTGCATGGCGGCATACTTCTTCGGGATCAGGACGTCGGCCCCGAAGCGCTCCGCGTTCTGCAGCTCCATGAACAGGTTCTGGTAGTTGATGCGCCAGATGCGCGTATTGAGCTTAAAGAACAGGGCGCTGTTCGAAAAGTCGCTGAGGAACAGGCTGCGGTGGCCGTTACCGATAAAATGACGGTCGTAGCCAAAGGCTACATCGATCACTTTGGCGATGTTGGTGGTCACCTGGCCGCGGGCATCGAAGTAGTCGTAGCCCGCCTGTTTGAAGTCCTTATAAAAGCCGGCACCGGGCACGGCCTGGCGCTCGTCTTCCCAGGCCTGCACGTACAGCGGGTCGCGCTCCTGGTTGTCGGTCAGGTAGGCCGAGAAGCCCACTTTGTCAGCTATACGCCCGCGCAGGGTGACGCCCCGGGTATTTAAAAACAGGTGTTGGTCGTTGTCGTTCTCCTTGGCCACTACGTACTGGAATACGGGGTTGATGGCCAGGAAGAAGTTCTCGGTACGGGCTTCATAGAGGTTGGCCGGCGTTTCGTAGAAGTGTCCCCAGATGGGCTTTTTACTTAAGTACTGGGTGCGCTCGCCCGTAGCCCACTCGATGTTGCTCATCATGGCCAGGCGCATATTGTACTGGTCCACGCGGGTAAGCATCGTGGAGTCGAGGCGGACCAGGTGGGGGATAAACATCCGTCGGCTGAAGGGTTTGTTCTTCGAAAAGTTCAGTACCGTATCGGTGCCGGCCTTGATTTCCAGGCGTTCGATGAGGTGGTTTTCGGGTGCGCCCTGCGGCAGGTAGGTGGTTTGTGAAAAAGCAGTGAAGGGTAGAAGGAAAACAGAGAGCCTTAACAGGGTTTGTTTAAATTGCATGCAACTGGCTTTAGCGTAAAAAGTGACGTAAATATATGATGCAAAAATATCTGATCAGAAATATCAACATCGTGAATGAAGGACGCATCACCACGGCGGATGTTCTGATTGCAAGCGAACGGATAGAAAAAATCGCTCCAAACATATCGGTAAGTGGCGCGGTGCAGGAAATAAACGGTGAGGGCAAGTTCCTGTTGCCGGGTGCCATCGACGACCAGGTGCACTTCCGCGAACCGGGGCTGACGCACAAGGCTACCATCTATACGGAGTCGAAAGCGGCGGTGGCCGGCGGGGTGACTTCCTTTATGGAAATGCCCAACACCAATCCCCCGGTGTTTACCCAGGAGCTCTTGGAGGATAAATATACAATTGCGGCCCACAGCTCGCTGGCCAACTATTCCTTCTTTATGGGCACTTCGAACGACAACCTCGACGAGGTGCTGCGCACTAATGAGAAGAAGAACGAAGTGTGCGGGGTGAAGATCTTCATGGGCTCTTCCACCGGCGGGCTGCTGGTGGACAATTACCTCACGCTCGATAAGATCTTTGGCGGCACCGAGTTGCTCATCGCCACGCACTGTGAAGACGAGGAGCTAATCCGCCGCAACCTGCAGCGACTCAAAGAACAGAAGGGTGTGCTGGAGCCGGGTGACCATCCCATTATACGTGATGAAGAGGAGTGTTTCGAGTCGTCATATAAAGCGGTCCAACTGGCCATGAAGCACGATACCCGCCTGCACATCCTGCATATCTCCACAGAAAAGGAACTGCAGCTGTTTTCGAACATGCTGCCGCTGAAGGATAAAAAGATCACCGCCGAAGTGTGTGTGCACCACCTGCACTTTACTTCGGAGGATTACGCCCGCTACGGCAACCAGATCAAGTGCAACCCCGCTATCAAGGCCCCGCACCATAGGGAGGCCCTGTGGAAGGCCCTGCTCGACGACAGGCTGGATGTGATCGCCACCGACCATGCCCCCCACACCTGGGAAGAGAAAGCCGAGCCCTACGAAAAGGCCCATGCCGGCGTGCCCCTGGTGCAGCATTCCCTGCTGCTGATGCTTTCGTATTACAAGCAGGGACGCATCTCGCTCGAGAAGATCGTGGAGAAGTTGAGCCATGCGGTGGCCGACTGCTTCCTGATTAAGGAGCGGGGTTATATCCGCGAAGGCTACTTCGCCGACCTGGTGATCGTGGACCTGGCCCAGCCCACCACCGTTTCGAAAGAGAACATCCTGTACAAATGCGGCTGGAGTCCTTTTGAAGGGCAGAGCTTCCCCGCGGCGGTGACCCATACGTTTGTCAATGGTCAGCTGGTTTATGGAAACGGGGAGTGGAATGAATCTATAAAGGGAAAAAGACTAACTTTTAACCGCAATTAATTGGTGGAACAAAAGTCCGTCGCCCCTGAAGCACTATGCAGATAGACAAAATCAGCTTTAACGATATCTCCATATTCCATTCCGAGGAAGAGTATTCCATCTTCCACCGGCTCAATTTTACCCGCACCATCGGGGGCAAGGAGTGGCTGCGCCGCTTTTTCAGCGAGCCCCACCACGACCTCAAACGCATCATCGGCACGCAAAACATCATCAAGACCCTCCTTGCGCATATTGACGAATGGCCGCCGGAGATCACCAACGGCACCATCATCGTGATCGATAAGTTCCTTGACTACAACCTCGACCCGGTGCCGGAAAGTCCAAATGCCCTGAACTCCTTTGCCTACAAGATCCTGCACTCGGGGGACTACTCGATGGTGAAGTATTCGGTGAAGCACTTTGGCGACTTCTACCGCGGGCTGTACAAGCTGCTGCGTGTATTTAATGGCGTGGAGCTCCCGCCCAACCTGCACTTCTATATCGACCGCATTGTCCAGATTCTGAAGGAGGAACCCCTGCTGCGGCTGGCCAAAAAGCCCG
>DASWYM010000072.1:0-4667 GCA_036404975.1 Chitinophagaceae bacterium | reverse complement strand
TAAATAACCCATGCACATCCCATAGATGACCAGGGGATACGCCGGGGATAAGCCGTATCTATATAGACACGGGTTATCTACGGGTTATCTACGGATTATCCACGGCTTATCTACGGGTTATCCTGCCTGTCAGCGGGCTGTTGAGTGGGCGTTTCCACGGCTTTTGGGAGGAAATAAGACCCCTGTGGTCGTAAGCGACCACAGCTAACAGCTCATAGCTCGAAGCTTCTCTTTAACGCTTCCCTGCACGCCCGTTTGGGGGAATGCCTTATCTTGCGCCGGTTCTTAGCAAGTCGTCGCCGCATTCAGGAATGGGATTTGTGAGTTTACTGAACTAAAAAGATTCTAGACGCCGTGATTTTTGTTATTGCCTTCTTTATTGCCCATTGGTACCTTTCCCTTTTTTCCCAGACTTTTTTCCAGCATCGCTACGCCGCCCATAAGGCTTTCACTATGAGCCGGGGATGGGAACGCTTTTTCTTCTTCTTTGCCTGGCTTACCCAGGGCTCCTCTTACCTGAGCCCCAAGGCCTACGGCATCATGCACCGCATGCACCATGCCTATACCGATACAGAATTGGATCCCCACTCGCCTTCTTATGATAAGAACGTGCTGGCCATGATGTGGCGCACCAAAAGGGTGTACTCCGCTATCCTCGACGGCAGCATGAAGGTAGAAGAGCGCTTCACGAAGAATGTGCCCGCCTGGGATTGGTTCGACAAGTTCAGCTCCTCGTGGCCTTCCCGCCTCTTCTGGATGGCAGTTTACATAGGGCTGTACCTGGCCTTTGCCCCCTCAGCCTGGCTCCTGCTGCTGGTGCCGGTGCACGCGGTAATGGGGCCCCTGCACGGGGTGATCATCAACTGGTATGCCCACAAGTATGGCGAGGTGAACTTCGAGACCGATAACACATCGAAGAACCTCTTTAAGCTCGACTGGCTGATGTTTGGTGAGGGCTATCACAACAATCACCACAAATATCCCTCGCGCACCAACTTTGCCGCCCGCAAAGGCGAGTTCGACCTCTGCTACCCCCTGATCCTGGGGCTCCAGAAGCTCCGTGTCATCCGCGTCTCGAACGCCCGCCACGACCATGACTAGGAGTCTGGAAGTCATTTGGTCGTTAAGTCATTGGAGGCCACAAACAGGCAGCAGATAAATAGCTTCAACTTCCTCCCCCGGAGGAAGTTTTTATTATGGAGGACTGCAAGCGCTATTCCCTGCGGGCATTACCCTGCACCCGACGGATCCCCCTAATCCCTAATTCCCATCCCGATAGCTATCCCTGCTCCCTAATCCCTTCTTTAGTCAAAGCTTTCCTGGTAAGAGGTCAGCTTCGAGAACTCGGCGCCGTTGAAGATGCGGGCCAGGTTGTTGTCGCGCGACTTTTTGTAGGTGTCGAAGTGGTTGCGGGTAACGATGCGCCAGAAGTTCTTGCCTTTTAGTTCATTAAAGTCCTTGTCGCGGATGAATAAGCCGTATATGGAGTCTCTTTTCTTGAAGTCGATCTTTACATAAGCATCCTGGGAGGGCAGCTTCTCATTAAGGAAACTTACTATTTCTTCCGGGTTCATAACGCCTGTTTAATAGTTAATAAATACTAGGGGTGCGGCGGTCTTCAGAAAGGATGCGTGGCTGAATAGACTAAAGATAGGATAAATGGGGAAGAAGGAATTAGGAATTAGGGATTTGGAATTAGGGGAAACAGGGTGGTCAAGCCATTGGGAAGACCTGCCGGTGCGGGGAGCGTATAGGCTATAAGGTATGCGCAGCCGCAGGCAGGTGGGTACTGCACCACAAGCCATTTACCCCTGGGAATTGCGGAGGCGGGTGTGTGTAAAAAAACCGCACCTTTGCACGGGTTTATCAGTTAACCTTTTGTTAACCGATGGGCCAATACATTTGCTTCATTAAATACATTTATGAGACGAGTTTTATTTACAGCGTTAACGGTCCTGACCGCTATGGCAGCCTTTGGCCAGAATGATTCAGTTGCAAAACGTAACCCCCTAACCACCCCTGCCCTCCCCCGTTCCAACGATCACTTTATGATCCAGCTCGGCGGCCTAATGTGGAACGGTACCCCCGATTCCATCAACACCAAGGGCCTTGCCCGCACCATCAATGTCTATTTCCTGTTCGACTTTCCCTTTAAAAGCAACCCGAAGCTGAGCGCGGCTATTGGCGCCGGCATCGCGACCGACCATATGATCTTTGACAAAATGTATGTAGGTATCAAAGAAAACACCCCGAATCTGGTGTTCCGCGATCAAAGCGATACCACGCACTTCAAGAAATATAAGCTCTCCACTACTTACCTGGAAGCTCCCGTGGAACTGCGCTTCAGCTCCAACCCGGGCGACAACAAGCGCAGCTTTAAGGCCGCGGTGGGCGTGAAAGTGGGTACCCTGCTGAGCGCCATGGTAAAAGGCAAGAACCTGGAAGACCGCAATAATAACACTGTACTGGAGTACACCAGCAAGGAAAAGAGCAAGCGCTTCTTTGAGTCGCCGCGCATTGCCGGCACGGCCCGCGTAGGTATTGGTGCTTTCAGCTTGTTTGGTTCATATTCCTTTACCACCCTGTTCAAGGAAGGTACCGCTCCCACCATCCGCCCCTACTCGGTGGGCATCACCCTGAGCGGGCTCTAGGAATGTTGGAGGTTGGAAGTTGGAAGTTCAAATTTGGATCTGCTTCCTAATCCCTAATTCCCGGTCCCTAATTCCTAATTCCTGCCTACCTTGCATGCTTATTGCACCAGCGAACTGATAACAGTTCGCTTTTTAATTTTACAGCCCGAATATGATTGAAAAAAAGAACCGGATAGAACAGGAAGAAAGAGCCGTATTGGTAGGCTTGATACAAAAGGACCAGAAAGAACACCAGGTGCAGGAGTACCTGGACGAGCTGGCCTTCCTGGCTGAAACGGCCGGGGCGGTATCGGTCAAGAAATTCATCCAGAAACTTCCCCATCCCGACAGCCGCACTTTTGTGGGAAAGGGGAAGCTGCAGGAGATTGCCGAGTATGTGCGCCAGCGCGAGATCGACGTGATCATCTTCGACGATGAGCTCACCGGGGCGCAGATCGCCAATATTGAAAAGGAGACCGGCGCCAAGACCATCGACCGCTCCGACCTTATCCTTGACATCTTTGCCCACCGGGCCAAGACCGCCCAGGCCAAGGCCCAGGTGGAGCTCGCCCAGTACCAGTACATCCTGCCCCGCCTGCGCGGGATGTGGAAACACCTGGAGCGCCTCGGGGGCGGTATCGGTACGAGGGGTCCCGGAGAAACGGAGATCGAAACCGACCGCCGGATTGTGCGCGACAAGATCACTCTGCTGCGCAAGCGGCTGGCCGAAATCGACAAGCAGGCCTTTACCCAGCGCAAGGAGCGAGGCGAGTTTATCCGAGTAGCCCTGGTGGGGTATACCAACGTGGGTAAGTCGACACTGATGAACCTGCTGAGCAAAAGCGAGGTGCTGGCTGAGAACAAGCTCTTTGCCACCCTGGACACCACCACCCGCAAAATCGTGTACGAAACCACGCCCTTCCTGCTGAGCGATACGGTAGGTTTCATCCGCAAGCTGCCCCACCACCTGGTGGAGAGCTTCAAGAGCACGCTCGACGAGGTGCGCGAGGCCGATATCCTGCTGCACGTGGTCGACATTTCGCACCCTGCCTACGAAGACCAGATCGGGGTGGTGAACAAGACCCTGCAGGAGCTGAAGGCCTTTGAGAAGCCTATCCTGACCGTCTTCAACAAGATGGACCTTTATATAAAGCACCACATCGACGAGTGGCTCGAGGAAGGCACCAAGGAGGAGATCCTGCGCGACCTGCGCGAGCGCTGGCAGCGACAGACCAACGATAACGCCATCTTCGTGTCGGCAGTAGAGCGCACCAATATCGAGGAGCTGAGGTCTACCATACTGGAGAAAGTGCGGGAGCTGTACAGGGTACGTTACCCGTATAAGACGGAATTCTTTTATTAAAAGCTTGGAGCCGCAAGCTTCAAGCTGCGAGTAAGACACCAGGTCATTCAGGCCACAGGTATATACATATGCACGATGAACAATTCCACTGGGTAAAGGTGGCGGACTATGAAATCGAGATCCCTTTTGGGGAGAACCGGCTGGCCGAAGTGGAGGCCGGCGGCAGGAAGATCTGCCTGGGCAAACATAACGATACGCTGTTTGCCTTTGCGCCCAAATGCCCCCATGCCAGTGGTCCCCTGTCCGGAGGGTTCATCGATGCCCTGGGCAATGTGGTGTGTCCCCTGCACCGCTATAAGTTCTGCATGAAGAACGGCCGCAACGTGAGCGGCGAGGGCTATTACCTGAAACACTGGCCCGTGGAAGTGCGTGAAGACGGCGTGTATGTGGGGCTGGAGAAGAAGTCTCTGCTTAGACTTTTATAGCGGCAGCAATGCAGGTGCTGCTGACACCTTCAAGGGAAGGCCCTGGTTAATAATCCCATACTGGTAGCATCGGAAATAGGGCTGCTTACAGAACGTTAATCTTTCAGGTCAGTTGGCATCATGGCATAATTATTACGCTATTGTTATATCTAAGGATAGGCTTGCTACGGAGAAAGCCCTATCCTTTTTTTATTTAAAACCATACGATTATGAGTAATAAAATAACAACACTGACAATAGAGGTGCCCT
>DASWYM010000071.1:0-4384 GCA_036404975.1 Chitinophagaceae bacterium | reverse complement strand
CAGTACCATCCCGACCTGAACCCGGGGAATGAGGAGGCCAAAAAGAAGTTCCAGCAGATCAACGAAGCCAACGAAGTGCTCTCCGACCCGGAAATGCGTAAGAAATACGACCAGTACGGCGCCACCTACGGCGAGCACTGGAAGCAGGGCGAGGAGTATGAGAAAGCAAGAAAGGCACAAGGCGCCAGAGGTGCCGGTGCCGGCAGGGGCGGCTTTGGAGGCAGGGGCTCCGACTGGGGCGACTTCTCCTACACCCACGGCCAGCACGAAGGCGACTTCTCCGACTTCTTCGAATCTATCTTCGGCTCCACTTCGGGACGGGGCCGCCAGAAGGGAGGGGTCAAATTCAAGGGCGAGGACTACAATGCCGAACTGCATCTCGACCTGGCCGATGCCGCCAAAACCCACAAGCAGGTTATCACCGTCAACGGCAAGAATATCCGCATCACCATCCCCGCCGGTGTGGAGGACGGCCAGCAGATCCGCCTGCGGGGCCACGGGGGAGAGGGTGTGAACGGCGGACCGCAAGGCGACCTCTACATTACTTTCCGCATCGCGCCCCACCCGCACTTCAAACGCGTGGGAGCCGATCTGCATACTACTGTCCCCATCGACCTGTACACCGCCGTGCTGGGCGGAGAAGTGACAGTGGATACCCTCGACGGCAAGGTAAAGCTCAAGGTGCCGCCCGAAACCCAGAACGGCACTAAGGTGCGCCTCAAGGGCAAGGGCTTCCCTGTATACAAGAAAGAAGGGGAGCACGGCGACCTGTACGTCACCTACACGGTAAAGATCCCCACCCACCTTACCGAACGGCAAAAAGAGCTATTCCGCGAACTGGCTAAAACCCAATCGTAAACCATGGAACAGGATACCCGCTTAATCCCCGCCACCACGTACTGCACGCACTACCACATCGAATACAGCTTCCTGCAATCGCTACAGGAGGCCGGGCTGATCGAGATCTATATGGTGGAAGCGGAAAGCTTCCTGCCGGAAAGCCAGCTGTCGAGCCTCGAGCAATACACCCGGCTCTACCACGACCTGGAAATCAATACGGCAGGCATCGAGGCCATCGCCCACCTGCTGCGGCGCATGCAGGCGCTACAGGATGAGCTGTCTTTCCTACGCCAACGGCTGAGCCTTTATGAAGCCGGGCAGCACCTTGACCACTGATCCGCCTATTGACCCTGCGGGGCAGAGGGCTAAAACCGCCCGGCCTAATTAACAAGTAGCCATCCTGAATAGGGGTGGTGCCCTGCCATTCCATGGGGAATAATGTTACCTTTACCCTGCTTTAGAAGCGTCCATTTTTTAAACAAGATAGCTGTAGTATCCTGTTTCTCCCGGACCGTCCGCCGCACAAAGAATATCCCGCCCAAGGAAGCTTCCTTTTTCCGCCCCTTACTTATTCTGCGAACGATAAAAACCTGTATCATGCTGGAAGAATTGCTCCCTGTATTAAAGCCCCATAAGCCAACCGCCCACGTCACTACCGAACCGGAAATGGTCCATACGCTGCCCGGAGTGGAGAGCAGGATATCGTTTGAGCCCCTGCTGCACTACCTGAAAGAAAAGCAGTCGGCCATCTCCGATATAAGGGCCGGTTTCTATAATTACCTGCTCGAAAAGTTTGAGGCCGAGCCAGACCTCGCCGGGATCATCGAAGACCCCGCCAGGCTGGAGAAGCATAGCGAGCTGCTCGAGCTGCTGAGTACGATGCTCTTCCCGGTGGTCAGCCGGGCAGGCGACAACTCTTTTGCCTTCACGGCCCCTTATAAATTCAGGTCGTTCTATTGTTCCGACAGCTTTAGCCGCCTGTTCCTCGATGAGCAGGGCGAGCACCTGAAGCTGCCCGAAGGCATGACGGCCGAACAGCTAAAGAACGTGCAGTGCTCCATGATCTACGATCATGTGCTCGAACAGTTTTACGGTATCAAGCTAAACGATATGCCGGAGCTCCTCTACCCGGTAATGGATGAAAAGACGGGGCTGAAGCGCTTTTACCGCATCTGCTACGACCGGCGCTTTATCCAAATAAAGCTGAAGGGCCAGCTGCCTTCATTGGAGAACTGTGCCGTCTGCCTCAACACCTTCCGCATCCTCGACCTGGAGAAGCAACTCGAGACTATGCCCCTGGAGCTTTTTGAAGTGGAGGGCTTTGCCGTTTGGGTAGCCGAAGACGTAACGGCCAACGAATCGCTCGAGAACATCAAGAAGATCCTGATCCGCCAGGATGAATGTGACACGGAGATCATCCACGAACTCAGGGAGTGTATTCATACCCTCGTAGGGATCAGTGATGTGTCCATTGGCATGATGTCGTTCATAAAGCTGAACGATAAATATGTCATTGCCGATGAGTGCGTGGCCAATAGCCTCATCGGCCATCAATTTACGTCCCGCAATCCCGACACCCGGCTGGCCTTCCAGGTGTACCTGGGCCTCCTGCAGGAGCACCCCTATCCCTTGCCGGTGACCCACCTCGATGAAAAGATCCTGGGCGACATTCCCTTCCTGCGGCCCCTGCACGACAAGGGCTACCGGAGCTACCTGCACTATCCCATGCTCAACAGCGATGGGTTGCTGGGTATACTGGAAGTGGCCTCACATATCCCCGACACCCTCGACAACAACGTCGTCACCCGCCTGGAACCCGCCATACCCCTGTTGTCCGTGGCCATGCTCAAGAACCGCAATACGATCCATAACCGGATCGATCGGTACATCAAGGAAAAGTTCACCGCCCTGCAGCGCTCGGTGGAGTGGAAGTTTTCCGAAGTGGCCTGGGAGCAGTTATTTAACCACGACGGCGAAGAGGCCGAGGTGGTGTTCGAAGATGTGTACCCGCTTTATGGGGCCATCGATATCCGCAATTCCTCGCAGGAGCGCAGCAACGCTATCCAGAAGGACCTGAAATGCCACTTGCAGCTGATTAATGATACGCTGGAGGTGCTGGAAGCAAAACTGGCTTTGCCCCTGCTGGAAGGGTTGAAGTTCAAGAACGACGTACTGCTACACTCTATCCAGGAAAGCATGCTGGCGGAGGATGAAATGCGGATCAATGAGTTTATAGAAGAAGAAGTAGAGTCCGTGTTCGGTCACCTGCAGGCTAGCAGCGTAGTGGCCGCCGATGCCATGCACCACTATTATGCAAAAGTGCGCGAAGAAAAAAGGGCCCTGCAGACCAACCGCCTGGAATACGAGCAGGCCGTGGCGACCATCAACGAAGCTATCCAGGGCTACCTGGAAGGCGAAGAGAAGATCCTGCAGCATTCCTACCCGCACTACTTCGAGCACTACCGCACCGACGGCATCGAATACAACATCTATATCGGCCAGTCGATTGCGCCTACCCGCTCGTTTGACCTGTTGTATTTAAAGAACATACGCCTGTGGCAATTAAAGTCGATGGCCGAAGTGGCCCGGGTCACCCACCAGCTTTTGCCGTCCCTGAAAGTGCCCCTGCAAACTACCCAGCTGATCCTGATCCACAGTCATTGTCTTTCCATTGCCTTCCGCACCGACGAGCGCCGTTTCGACGTGGAAGGATCGTACAACATCCGCTACGAGATCATCAAAAAACGCCTCGACAAAGCCCTCATCAAGGGCACGGAGGAACGGCTCACCCAGCCGGGAAAAATCGCCCTGGTGTATTCCAACACGCGGGAGCAGCAGGAGTACCAGCAATACATCGAGTTCCTGCAGAATAAAGGCGTACTGGCCCCCGGCCTGGAGTTGCTGGAGCTGGAAGACATGCAGGGGGTGAAGGGCCTGAAGGCCATGCGGGTGGAGATTGTGTTATGAGCTGCGAGCTACGAGTTACGAGCTATGAGCTTATAGCTGTGAGCGTTGGTCGTTTACAGGCCCGGATGTCCTATTGAACCCGGAGGGTGGTTTTTTACCCTGTCAGCTTCACGGCAAACCTGTAGATACTCCCTATATACCGGGTATATAACCAGTATCCGATCAGTATCTATATAGATACTGGTTATATACTGGTCAGATACTGGTTTGATACTGGTCGGATACTGGTCAACCCTGGCTGGGGATGGGCAGAAAGAAGCCTTGGGTTATGTAAATGACACCCGTGAAGGGGCGTTTGCGACAAAGAAGAAAAGAGCCGAAACTCCTTTAGAATACCTGTATGTCTGTTGGTGCTGTAGCTGGCTGACCGCTAACAGCTCGTAGCTCGCAGCTCAAAACTCGTAGCTCATAGCTCGCAACTTATTCACTAGATTCGGGGTTTCTATGCCTGGAACCCTACGCAACTTCTTTTTATACCTGGTGGCGGCGGTCTGCTTTTCCTGCGGAAGTGCCCGCAGGATCAGTACAGCCAAACCACTTGCACCCCTCACCGGGTCGGAGTTTTACCGGCGGGCGG
>DASWYM010000070.1:0-4985 GCA_036404975.1 Chitinophagaceae bacterium | reverse complement strand
CGGGCTAGGGTTGCTTGTATAAACCGATTTCCGCCAGTGTGGGGTTCAGCCTCGATGAAAGAATACGCAACCTCACTTTTTGTGCCACCACCGGCTCAAACCTGATTAGGCGCTTGTAACCGACAGTCGTACCTTCCGCCGCCTGCTTCCATTGTCCTTCCGACTCGTATTCCAGCACAAACTTCTCGATCCGCTGACCAATAGTAATATTCTCCTGGAGCATCAACACATCAAACACCCCCGGTTGTTTTAATGCAAATTCAAGCGTTGCTGCCGAATCGCCATTAGTAGTCCAATACGTAGGGTACTCCCCATCTGTCAGGGCCTGAATGCTTTTACCGGCTGCGTCCATGACAGACGCACTTTTCAACAGGTTATGAGCAAATGTGTTGTCTATCATTTTTTTCCACGCTCTCAGGTTCTCTGCATCCTGTTCATGGATCAGCCCCCTGCGGTCTGGCGGCAGGTTTAACAACAGTACTCCATTTCTCCCTACCGATGCATAATAGATATCGAGCAACTTTGCAGGTGTTTTAACCTGCTTATCCTCTTTATCGTGGTAGAACCACCCGGGCCTGATAGACACGTCTGTTTCGGCAGGGTACCACACCAGCCCCTTTGCCTTCACTATCTTTTCACGGCTGCCCAGGTCATCACCCATCATATCGCCCAGGGGTTTGAATGTAAGGTCTTTTTGCGAGCCTGCTTCAATGCGTTCCTGGAGCCGCTCGTCCACCGGCACGACGCTCCATTCGGTCTCCCTTCCATAACCGGTTTCCGTGCCAACCCAGCGCACATCGGGCCCCATAATAGCAATCACCGCGCTGGGTTGCAGCTTGCGAATAAGCGCATACCAGCGGTCAAAATCATACACCTGCTTTTTCCCATTAGGCCCCTCCCCGTTTGCCCCGTCGAACCACACTTCATCTACTTTACCGTACTTTGTCAGCAGTTCGGTTAGCTGCTGTACAAAAAAGTCATTGTAGGCATCGGTTCCGTACATCGGTGCGTTCATATCCCAGGGCGAGAGGTACACGCCAAAGCCTAGTCCATTTTTACGGGAGGCATCCGCCACCTCTTTCACCACGTCACCCTTGCCTCCTTTCCAGGGGCTGCTGGCCACCGAATGGGTGGTAGTAGCGGTGGGCCACAGGCAAAAGCCGTCATGGTGCTTAGCCGTCAGGATCACCTGCTTGATGCCGGCTTCTTTGGCCACCTTCACCCATTGATCCGCATCCAGTGCCGACGGGTTAAAGATCTTAGGTTCCTCCTTCCCAGTGCCCCACTCCCGGTCGGTAAACGTATTCACCCCAAAATGAAAAAAGGCCGTCAGTTCCAGCTGCTGCCAGCGCAGTTGCCTTTGGGATGGCACCACGTTAGCCGCTTTACGAACTATATCCGCTTCGGTATCCGTAGGAAGCACCTGCACATAATTGCTGCCCTTCCCCGGGTTGCTTTTCTGTGATTGCACCCCGGGAGCACAGCCCCAAATGGCAGCCATTAAAAAGGCAGGTAAAAAAGATATTTTGCTAATCATTGTAAGTTAAACGATTCAATAGGTAATTATTGTAATCCTCCATGCCCTTTATACAGGTCGACCGGCTTATCCAGTTCTACAGCCAGCACAGTCATGTATTTATCCTGTACAGCCTCGGGAACCGTAATATAGACTAGTCCCGGCACCGGGCTCCAGGAGATCTTGCCTACGATTTTATGTACAAGGTTCTGTCCGGAACCGACTACTCTAACCTGCTTGATAGGATTCCGCAAGCCTTTTACTACCACTTGCCCGGTTACCTTCCCCGGCAGGAATAGATAGACAGTAGAAGAATCTTTTGATAAAGTAGTAGGTCCATAAAAGTGTCCCTGCGGTAGTCCGCCCAGCGTGCCAAAGATGGCTTCCCCGTGCTTCTTGTTCCAGCTACCCAATTCCTTCAGCACATGCTGTTGCTGTATCGGGATCGTACCATCCTGCATGGGTGCGATATCCAGCAGCAGGTTGCCGCCATTACTGACCACGTCAGCAAAAATGGTGATCACTTCATAGGGGGTCTTCCACATTGTGTCCTGCGGCTGGTAGCCCCAGTTGTTGTTGATGGTCATGCACAACTCCCACCAATTAAACTTCGGTCGCGTTACGGGGAAGTTCTGTTCCGGCGTTTCATAATCGCCATAGCCCTGCAGGCGTCCATTGATGATGGCACCGGGATTATCCTTCAGGATGTTTTGCCGCACGGATGCGGCACGCCATTCTTCGGCGCTGTGCTCCCAGTCGCCGTCAAACCACCACAGGTGGGGTTGAAAGGCCTTGTTCACTTCGGCTATCTGCGCTGTATAAAACTTCAGGAATTGCTGCCAGCGTGCCGGATCACTTTCGATTTTATAGCGGTTGCTGTCTTTGGTAAAAGCAGGATAGGCAGGATGACTCCAGTCGATCAGGGAGAAGTAAGCCCCTCGCTTAATACCGCGCTTGTCAAGAGCCGCGTAAAAAGGAGTGAGTACATCTTTGCGGGCGGGGGTGTTTTTCACCACGCTGAAATGCTTTTCTTTCGTAGGCCACAGTGCCACTCCATCATGGTGCTTGGTCGTTATTACCGCATAGCGTGCCCCGCTTTCCTTGATCAGGTCGGCCCACACTTCCGGGTTGTACTTACTGGCCGTAAAACCCTTTAGCTGGTCCATGTAACTGGCATAACTGACTTTTTTGTTGTAAAAACTCCAGCTTTCATCCACGCCATTTACGGCATAGATCCCCCAGTGAATAAAGATGCCCAGCTTGGCATCGGCAAACCACTGCATTTTCTCCCTTATAGAGTCGGCGTTTACTTTCGACTGCGCCGATGCTCCGCCCGTCAGCAGCAGAACACAGCACCCTACTAAAAGTCTTTTTATCATATGCAAGAATTAAGATCTACTAAATAATGGCTCATTGGATCAGGTACTACCAATCTTCTCTCCTGCCTTGCTATCCCTTATTCCTTGAGCCGGATACGCTTTTTAAATTGCTCCTCTCCTCTGATCCAGACACTGAGATAAAACCGGCCTTTCGGATAGCGGCCCAGGTCGTATGAAAATAGCCCTTCTTTCAATCCATTATACTGATGCTCCTCAACCACCTCTCCTCCAGGATCGGTTATGAGGCGAACGGTGACATCTTCCGGTGTATTGGAATAGAAGTCAAAAGTGGTGGTATCGTTGGTGCGCGTAGGATACAGGCCAAAAGACGCCCCGGGGAGAACTGGCGCTACCGGCCCTCCAACAGAAAAAGAGTATTGCACCGAAGAGCCAAAATCCGGCTCAAAGTCTTTGATCATCTCTCCCCGGGTATTCAGGAGGCGCAGCTTGCCGCGCCCGCCTCGGGGATTGGCCCAGAACTCCAGCCCGTTACCGGCCGTATCCACCAATTGAAACCGGTAAGTACCATGGGCCAGTCTTAGGGTATCGCGGTAAAGTGTGTTGGCTGCCAAAGAGCCGACAATCCTTTCCCTGACTACCTTGCCCTGTTCGTTCACTACCTGGTAGCCATTCTGCTGGGGCTGTTTGTTGGTCCACAAATAAACGATTAGCAGGCTATCCTGTACAGGGGCGCGCTCAAAGTAACTCACCAGCTTATTGTCACCAGGGTAGGCGTCCCTTCTGCCGTTTGGCTGCAGCAGCTCTACTTCGAACGCATTGAGTCCGGGTTGACCAGGAAGCGTACCTGGTAAGGCAACGACAGTTGAAGCTCCTGGCTTCAACACTCCCTTCCAGTTATAGTGACTTTTGCCTGCACCTTTTACGCCGTACTGTATGCGCAGTTGGTTAACCGGAGTAGCGCCATTGTTCTTTATCGAGATCTGCGGCTGAAAGCTTGCAGGATTTTGCCGCCTGTAGGCATCTTTTGAAGACGGAGCGATCACGTCCTCTATGCCCACGTCATAGTCATTGGCTGCCGCCCGGTATTGAACGAGGTAGGCAGTGATCACGGCATCGGCACTGGGGGCTGAAGAATTATAAGGCTCCATATTCAGGTCTATGGCATGCTCACGACCCTGCAGGGGCAGGTCATAAACGTCAGGTTGCATCAGCTCACCGGGGCACCAATTGCCCCGGTCGTACACCCAGGTGCCGGCCTGCGGGTACAGCGGGTTATTGCCACACGGCTTCCAGATATCCCTTTTATCGATCAGCTGGCCATCGTACCACACCTCCCGGTATTTATTGCAGAACTCGGCACAGTTATCAGGCTTGTCCATACCATGTCCGGTTTGCACCACGCGCAGGCGGGCAAACCTGGCTCCGGGTTGTGTCACAAACGAAACAGGCTTGAGTGCGTTCTCAATAGAATTGCTGCTGTCGCCATAGCGGTACGAGCCATCGTATATCTTCTGAATGCTGAGGGGCTGCCAGGCCGGCTTCCCTTTGATGAGCTGGAAGTCCACGGTAACACTCCACCCCCTGTCGTTATTGGGCTCATACCCGGTATGGTTGTATTCGATCTCCACGCTGTCGCGCAACAGGAGGCTGAAGTCGGTCACATCTACTTCCCAGCTGAACTGCCAGTTCTTACCAAATGCACCTCCATAAGGCGTCAGCATACGTCCGATCTCGTAATCCTGTGATGCCCCCTTTACCCCACCAGTGCGGCGGATGGTGATATGGTCCTTATAGTCCCAGTCGGCGCAACGCAGCGAATTGGGGCAGCCAAAGGTTACCTTCATGATGATCTTGCGTATGGACTCCTGGACCGAAGGAAACTTCGTCCATGCTTTATAGTAATTGGATCCCCTGGAGGGATCAGTCACCACCGTCTGACGGTGGAACGCACGCAGGTGCAATGTATCGGCTGCGTTGGCCTCAAGGGTTGTTGCAAATGCCAGTGTACACAAACAAGCAGTTACATATTTGATCACATTCATTTGGTTCATGCCTTCGGGGCTTTATTCATAAAACGACTTTTGCGAAACTACATAGCCATTGGGGCGCACTACGGTAATTATTCCTTT
>DASWYM010000069.1:0-3551 GCA_036404975.1 Chitinophagaceae bacterium | reverse complement strand
GGGACTGCTGTTGGCCTACCAGGGTGAAAGGGCAGCCGGCAACACAGCACAGATGCTCTTTGAACAGAAATACAGCTGGTTTCCTTCCCTGAATATCTCTTTCCACCTCGGCGTCGACGGTATATCGATAGCCATGATCCTGCTCACTGCCTTTGTGGTGGTGTCGGGTGTGCTGGTTTCCTGGAATGTAAAGCGCATGACCAAGGAGTTCTACTTCCTGCTCATCCTGCTGAGCCTGGGCGCCTACGGGTTCTTTATTTCCCTGGACCTGTTTATCCTGTTCTTCTTCCTGGAGATCGCGGTCATTCCCAAATACCTGCTCATTGGTATCTGGGGCAGCGGCAAGAAAGAATACAGTGCCAACAAGCTGGCCCTGATGCTGATGGGCGGCTCGGCCCTGGTGATGGTAGGTATGTTTGGTATTTATTTCGCTGCGCCCGAGCGCACCTTCGATATCATGCAGCTGGCGCAGATGGACATCCCGGTGAGGACCCAGATGATCATCTTCCCCCTGCTGTTTGTAGGCTTCGGCGTGTTCACCGCCCTGTTCCCCTTCCACACCTGGGTACCCGACGGTCACTCTTCGGCACCCACGGCGGGCTCCATGTTCCTGGCCGGCATCTCTATGAAGCTGGGCGGATACGGCTGCCTGCGGGTGGCTACCTGGCTGATGCCTGAGGCTGCCAAAGAATACTCCATCTTCATCATTGTCCTGGCGGCCATCGCCATCCTGTACGGAGCGTTCGCTACCATGATGCAGAAGGACCTTAAATACATCAATGCCTACTCCTCGGTGAGCCACACCGGCTTTGTACTCCTGGGTATCGGCATGCTCACCAAGACAGCCATCGTGGGCGCGGTGATGCAGATGGTGTCGCACGGGTTGATGACAGCCCTTTTCTTCGCCGTGATCGGCATGATCTACGAGCGCACTCACACCCGCATGGTCAGCCAACTGGGTGGCCTGATGCGCATGATGCCCTTTATCATGACAGTGCTCTTTATCGTGGGTCTTACTTCCCTGGGTCTGCCCGGCTTTAGCGGGTTCGTATCAGAAATGACGGTGTTCATGGGTGCCTGGGAAAGAGCGGAAGCAGCCTACCGCGTGGCCACTGTCGCTGCGGTGCTTTCCATCCTGGTGACGGCTGTCTATATCCTGCGCGCTGTGGGTAAAACAGCGATGGGCCCGGTAGCCCACGAAAGCTACCTGAAGCTGACCGACGCTACCTGGAACGAGAAGCTCGCTGCCGGCGTACTGGTTCTGGGCATCGTGGCCATCGGCGTGGCGCCGTTCTGGTTAAGCGACCTGGTACGCCCCGGCGCCGAGATCATCATGCAAAAGCTAGCTCTTGTAAAATAAATTATTGCCAAGCCTCCATTTGGAGATACAAAACTGAACCTATGTTTGAATCTATTCTTCTAATGAAAAATGAGCTGGTGATCACCTTCGCCATCTTTCTGCTGCTGTTCATCAAGATCGGCTGGGAGATGAAGAACGAGTCGCTGCTCACCCTGGTGCAGGTAGTGCTGTTTGTCAATGCCGTCCTCTCTTTTGTATACAACGGCGAGGGCCAACTGTTTGCCGGCATGTTCACCACCAGCCACCTGATCGGGTTCCAGAAAGGCATCCTGAGCATCGGCACCTTCCTGATCTCGCTGATCACGGCCGACTGGCTGAAAAAGCACGCCCACCTGCCGGAGTTCTTTGTGCTGTTGTTCTCGTCGCTGTTGGGCATGTACCTGATGATCTCCAGCGGTAACCTGCTGATGTTCTACCTGTCGCTGGAACTGGCAACCATACCGGTGGCCGCACTGGCCAACTTTGACCTGCAGAAGCGCATCTCCTCCGAAGCGGCCATGAAGCTGATCATGTCTTCGGCCTTCTCTTCCGGTGTGCTGCTGTTCGGTATATCCCTCATCTACGGCTCTTCCGGCTCCATATCGTTCACCGAATTACCGGTATTATTAAACGGAAGCCCGCTGCAGATCATGGCCTTCGTATTCTTCTTCTCGGCCTTTGCCTTGAAGCTGTCGGTAGTGCCCTTCCACCTGTGGACCGCAGACGTGTACGAGGGTTCACCCATTGCCGTGACCTCTTACCTCTCGGTGATCTCTAAAGGCTCGGTAGCGTTCATCTTTATCACCGCCCTGTACAAGGTGTTTGGCCCCATGCAGGAACTGTGGTACAATATGCTGATCGTGCTCTCCGTAGCTACCATGATCATCGGTAACCTCTTTGCCGTGCGCCAGCAAAACATCAAGCGTTTCCTGGCCTTCTCTTCCATCGCGCAGGTGGGCTTTATCCTGGTGGGTATGAGTTCCAATTCGGACATGGGTCAAACCTCGGTATCCTACTTTATCCTGATCTACATCTTCTCCAACCTGGCAGCCTTTGGGGTAGCGGCAGCTATCTCCGCCCAGACCGGTAAGGAGAATATCGACGACTATAAGGGCCTCTACCGCACCAACCCCTTTATGAGCTGGGTGCTGGCCCTGGCCCTGTTTTCCCTGGCGGGCATTCCGCCAACCGCCGGTTTCTTTGGCAAGCTGTTCCTGCTGACCTCGGGTGCCTCCACAGGATCCTATTGGTTCATCACCATCGCGGCGCTGAATATGATCATTTCGCTGTACTACTACCTGCGGGTGGTGCGCGCCATGTTCATGGATAAGAACCTGGAGCCCATCGAGCGCATACAGGGCAGCCGTTCGGTGAACCTGGCCCTGGGCTTTTGTGCCACCGGCATTGTGCTGGTGGGTATCGCCTCCTGGGTCTACGAATACATTCAAGGATTGGTTTTAGGTTTTTAGTCTTCACCAGATGATCCAACTCAAAACCCTAAACTCAAAACTCTAAACTGATTGATCATGGCTATTAATAAGAATCACGAATTCGAAGAACTGGATGGCGTTAAGTGCGCCATCGTGGAGAGGGATGTAAAGCCTGCCCGCGTGGAGTTCTTAAAGAAGCTCCTCGAGTACAACCGCTATACCGTAGTGGTGGCGGCCACGCCGCCACCCAAAGTAGCAGCCAAGCCGGCACCCAAGCCCGTGGCTACCGCCGAAGGAGACGCCGCTCCTCCTCCCCCGCCTCCGCCCCCACCGCCTCCTGCCCCGGAAACCTTCACCGTAGGCGTGACAGATGTGACCTTCAACTCCATCAACGCGGTATTCGGACGGGCCCTCCACACCCCGGATGGACACGTAGTGACCCTGGCTTACTGGCAGCAAAAGGAGTCCGTAGCGCACGACGAGGTCCCTTACTTCGAGCGCCCCGTTTAAAGCACAAGCCAAAATCCCCATATATCGAAAAAGCAGGAACCCCGTTCCTGCTTTTCGTTTATATCCTTCCCGCTCTTTCAGCACTCTTATACACTGTAGTTTTTGAATTTGTCCGCAACTGCTTCCATTTATATCCTAACGCTAATTGAGGCAATGGCCCCCATACGCCTATCTCACAGCCGGTTTACGCCCATTAAAAGACCTATTCAACCCATATACAAGCCATATTTGATCCATATACAACCCATATATAACCCATACCTTTTAAGATA
>DASWYM010000068.1:0-2997 GCA_036404975.1 Chitinophagaceae bacterium | reverse complement strand
CGCGACATCGAAGAATTAAAAGAACTGCACACCGTACGCTATCCTTCCTTCGAACAGATTCGCGGCGTCTACCAGGCCCTGGCAAACTTTCTGCAAATCCCGGTGAATATTGGCGAAGACTGCAGCTACGACTTTCACTTCGACGAGTTCGTCAAAAACTTTAAGCTCTCCCCCCAGGAAGCCCTCTACGCCCTCAAGGCCCTGGAGAGCGACGGCTGGCTGGCCTTCAACGAACGGGCCTTTTCACCGCCCACCGTCGTGTTCACCACCTCCAAAAAGCAACTCTACGAATTCCAGCGCTTCTACCCCCAGTACGAAGAACTGCTCACCACCCTGCTGCGTACCTATGAGGGCATCTTCGACTACCCCTCCTTTGTCAACGAGGTCTTCCTCGCCCGCCTGCTGCGCCGCGAGGAAAGCGCCATCAAACAACAGCTCAAAGAAGTGAGCGCTTTTCACATCATCGACTACACGCCCCTTAACGACCAGCCCCAGGTGCTGTTCCTAAAGAACCGTGTCGCCGCCGCCGACCTGGGCATGAACTTAGAGCTTTACAACAAGCGAAAGGCCGTCTTTATCGGGCGGGTAGAAAAGATGCTGCAGTATATAGCGACCGTCGAGTGCCGCAGCCAGTTTATCAACGAGTACTTTGGCGACGCCGCCACCCCGCCCTGCGGCATTTGCAACAACTGCTTAAGCAAGCGCACCACCGACCTCACCCCCGAAGAGTTCGAGCGCATTGCCGCCTCCATCACCGCCCGCCTGGCCAAGGCCCCGCTCCACGTCCACGAACTAATAAGACAACTTGAAGGCATCCATAAAGAAAAAGCCCGCAGGGTTTTGGACTTCCTGCAGGCCGAACAAAAAGTATGGGTCAACGACCGGGGACAGGTGGCTATCACTCACTGATCGGGCATCTTCATGCCAATCTGGTTGGCCATAACAGCCGGCGATTGCACACTGCGGTGCTCTACTATCTTTCCTTCGTCATTGAACTTAAAAATATCAACATCCTTAACCTTAAAAGATTTGCCCGTAGCTTTCATGCCCATATAGTCTCCCGTCCACTTACCGCTGAACTCACCGTAAACAGCCACATAGTCCCCATCGGCAAAGGCCTGCAAGACTTCTGCTTTCCGATCCGACGTGGCGGCGAACCAGGCTTTCATGCCGCTCATGATGGAGTCCCGCCCTTTCACTTCGGGCATACTGCCGTCACCATACTCTACGGCATCCGTGGCCACATTCTTCAACACTTCCTCTGCGTTGCCTTGCTCAAAGGCCCGCAAACTGGCCAGGGCGGTTTCTTTGTTACGCTCCTCTTTAGCTTCCTCACTATTTGCTTGGGTAGTTGTGGTGGCAGTATCGGCACCTGATGCTGTGCCTTCACCTTCGTTGTTGCAGGCGGTCAGCCAAAACAAGGCTGCCACGGCCAGGAGTAACTGTTTCATGGTTGTTGGTTTTGATTGTTCCAGTAAGTTACTCTTATTTTCCGGGCAATGCAAAATCCACAACCAGTTCTTATTGCCTCTTCCCTCCCTTCTGCCTCCCCTTGAGCATTGAACATTGAGCGTTGAACCTTGAGCATTTCCTAAATCAACCCAATCAACATAATCAAACATTGACCCAATGACCCATTGACCTAATGACTTATTGACCATTCACCACTCACCCTCCTAAAACCAGCTCTTGCTGCGCCGCCGTCTCGTCGAGCCAACCCCCAGCACCCCCAGCAGCGAACGGGTAAGAATAGACGCGGCCGTGCGGCCTGCCTGGCGCACCACCGGGTTGTCCATCCAGCTTTCTTCCTTGCGCGCAGGCGCCCGCTTTTCTTCTTTGGCCTGCTGCTGCATTTGTTTGATCTCTTCCGAGCGCTGCTCCGCCTGCTCCAACTTTTGCGTCAGGATCTCGTAGGCACTGTGGTTGTCCACCGGCTCGTTGTATTTCGCCGCCAGTTTCGACCGGCGCACAATGGCCGCCACCTCTTCCTCGCTGAGCACGTCCATACGGCTGCGCGGAGGTGCCAGCATCGTGTGCACCAGCGGCGTGGGAATACCCTTTTCGTTGAGCATCGTCACCAGCGCCTCGCCGATACCCAGTTGGGTCAGCAGGTCTTCGGTTTTATAGTAGTTGGTTTCAGGATAGTTTTCCGCCGCCTGCTTAATGCTCTTGCGGTCGGCCGCCGTAAAAGCCCGCAGGGCGTGCTGCACCTTCAGGCCCAGCTGCGAGAGCACCGGGGCAGGAATGTCCGTTGGGTTCTGCGTACAGAAAAACACGCCGATGCCTTTTGAGCGAATCAGCTTGATCACCGTTTCTATTTGCTGCTGCAACACTTCGGTGGCATCATCAAACACCAGGTGGGCTTCGTCAACAAAGAGCACCAGCTTGGGTTTGTCCAGGTCGCCTTCTTCCGGCGAGGTGGCGTAAAGCTCCGCCAGCAACTGCAGCATAAAGGTCGAGAAAAGCTTGGGGCGGTCCTGCAGCTCGGTCACCCGCAGGATGGAGATCATTCCCCTTCCATCATCGCTGATACGCATCAGGTCGTCCACGTCAAAAGAGCGCTCACCGAAGAACGCATCCGCCCCTTGCTGTTGCAGCTCAATCACTTTGCGCAGGATAGTGCCTGTGGAGGTTGTGGATATTTTTCCATACACCTTCTCTATTTCCCCTTTGCCCTCGTTGGTCACATACTGCAGCACCTTGATAAAATCTTTCAGGTCCAGCAGGGGCAACTTATTGTCGTCGCAGTACTTAAAGATCATCGCCACAATACCGCCCTGCGTATCATTCAGCCCCAGGATCTTCGAAAGCAGCACCGGGCCAAACTCACTAACTGTAGCGCGCAGCCGCACTCCCGGTTTATCACTCAGCGTCAGCAGCTCCACGGGATAGCCCTGGGGTTGCCAGGAAAGCCCCAGCAGGCGGGCCCGCTCCTGCAGTTTCTCGTTGGCATCCCCTGCCGCGGCCAGGCCGCTGAGGTCCCCTTTAATATCCAGC
>DASWYM010000067.1:0-5200 GCA_036404975.1 Chitinophagaceae bacterium | reverse complement strand
CGGTGCGTTCTTTATCTCGATCATGATCCTCGTGACTACGCTGGGCTGTACGCACGCCACCATCATGGCCTCGGCGCGTCCCTATTACGCCATGGCGCGCGAGGGGCTGTTCTTTCGCCCGGTAACCAGGCTGAATGAACGACAGGCCCCAGTGAACTCCCTGTTTTACCAGTGTGTGTGGGCCTGTGTGCTGGTGCTCTCCGGTACCTTCGACCAGCTGACCGACATGATCATCTTCGCGGTGTTTATCTACTACGGCGCCACCACCCTGGGCGTGTTCATCCTGCGCAAGCGCATGCCCGATGCCCACCGGCCCTACAAGGTGTGGGGCTACCCGGTAGTGCCGGCCATCGTGATCCTTTTCTGTGCCGGCTTGTTTGTGAACACCTTTATCACCCGCCCGCGCGAAGCGGCCATTGGTACGGTGCTGATGCTGACCGGCGTGCCGATGTATTTCTGGTTTAAGAAGAAGTATAAAGGTGGTGATGTGCAAGAAGAAGAGGCTGACTTTGCCTCGCCTTCCTGTAAGAATCCATCTGATAAGTAGTAACGCCGGCTTTTAGGAAGGGCGCGGTTTACCATAAGGGTACTCCTTCCTGTTTTAGAACGCAGCAATGTTCTGTGTAACTCTCCCGTGCATTGCTTTTCCCGGCTTATAGCTCAATGAGATGAATTAGTGTTTATATGTAGGTGTAAACAGCTCCTCTTCGGAAAGGTCTTGTTCCTTTTTTATGCTTTATAGGTATGGTTCCTATTAGGCATAAGGAACAGGCAATAATGCTATTGCGTACAGCGTGTGGCGTAAAGCGTGAAGCTTCACTATGTCACGTCTCGCGTTTGATGTCTCAGGAATGGGTTCTTTGAGCAGGTGTGGACATCTACGCTATCCGTCTTTCCAGTTGCTGGTAAACGCGTTTGCGGCCACGGGTGGTCTTCTCGGCAATCACCTGGCTCATGGGCTTGTTGTAGACCTTGCTCTCTACCCAGGACACGATATCCAGGTAGGCAAAGGCGCGGGTCTCGAAGCGGTCCTTCTCGAACTGGCGGATGCGGTCGAGGAACTTGGCAAACTCCTCGCGCATCTGGAAGCGCGACATGCTAAAGGTGTTGCGCAGGAACTTGAAGATTTCTTCTTCCACCACTGTCAGGGTCTCCTTTTTGGCAAAGAAGCGGTAGACCGATTTGGTGAGGGGCTCCAGCAGCTCGTAGTTACCCAATTCGTAGTGGGCCAGCAAGTGCACCAGGCGCACGTAGCACTGCAGGTCGTAGCGCAGGTCCACGCGGTCGTTGATGATTTTCTGCAGATAGTCGATGCAGGTAGAGTAGTCGCCGGCGCCGAAGTACAGGTTGGCAATCTTGTAGTTGAGCACCAGCACACGGTGGCGGTCGATAAAGAGGGCGTACTCCTGCAGCTTTTCCTCGATCTGCGGTACCAGTGCCAGTCCCTCCTTAAAGGTGCCCAGCATAAAGTGGCGGTTGATCTTGGCCTGCGTGATATAGAGGAAGGCCTGGATGCGGAAGTTGTCGTGCTCCTGCACCCGGTCGGTAGCGGCAAAGGCTTCAAACTCTTTGATGGCCACTTCGGATCCCTGGTAGTTGCGCAGGTCGAAGTGAGCGTTCAGCAGGTTGTGCAGGCCCTTGATGTAGTGACCGGTCTCTACGCGCTTCATCAGGGGCTCTTCGTGGAAGAGGTCCACCCACTTTTGCGTGTAGCGGTAATACATCAGGAAGTCCTGGCGGATAAAGGCGTACCACGAAAAGCTCTGGAAGAGGTAGAGCCGCTCATAAAAGCCCTTTTGCTCCAGGGCATTGGCGGGCAGGTTGTCCTGCAGGAATTTCTTTACACCCGCTTCATCGGCCTCGTTGCGGGCGTGGCCATAGCGGATATACCAGCTATAGAGCAGCAGCGCCAGGTTCGACAGGCGCGACACCATATCGATGTGGGCGCTTACCAGGTTGGCTTCTTCGGCCAGGCTTTCGGCCCGGTCCTGCATAGAGCGCGTGATGTGGAGCGACTCGATGCGCTTCTCCAGTCCTATGGCCTGGGTGAGGAAGTGGATTTTCTGGTGGGCCTTGGCCAGTTCCTTCGCTTTTTCAATAATGCGCAGGCTCTGGTGAAATAGGCCTTTCTTATAGAGTATGTGGGCGTAATCGAACTGTTCGTTGAGCTGCAGGTCGAGGCTGTCGGAGCTTTTCAGCAGGCGCAGCGAAGCCAGCAACTGTTTGTATAGGTGGGCTTTCAGGTTGGAAAGCTGGGTCTTCTGGATGGAGGGAAGGCGCTTGAGCAGCACCTTGTCGTCGTACTCCTTCATCTTATCCATGGCGTCGAAGAGCTGTACGATCTTGAGGTTCTCGTTGGAGGAGGAGCGAGTAATGTAGAGCTTAAAATGCCGCTTCTCTGCCTTTTCCAACGAATGGATCAACTGGAATAATATGTCAGGTGCGCGCTGGGACATAATTTTTCATGGTGCAGTAGCTGTAACGCGGCTTCGGTAAGCGGGGCGCTCCAGAACTGGCGTCTATTCTACAATCCGGTGTTCAGGAATCGGAAACCACTCTGCTTTTTATGTCAGACCAGTTTTCCATATAGCGAAGCAATCGTTAAAGCAAGCAACATTAACTGCTGTGAACTTGTTGTTTCTACAGGCGCCAAATTACACAAAATCTTCGGTAGAAAAGCTGACCGGCTAAAATCTCTGCATATCTTAACTTATTATTGCTCAAATGGATGCAGTTATCCTCTTTGAAGAAGTGCAGGCTTCCGGTGGCCGCGGGGGCCAGAAGTTCCTGCGGGGACTAGCCGGCGTCTTTGCCGTAGCCCTGCTGGTGAACCTGTTGTGGCAGGAGGGAGAGGTGAGCGGGCTGACGGCCTTTATCTTCATTGCAGGGGCGATCTGCCTTTTGGGATCCATCCTCCTGGCCTTCCGCCTCATCACCCAGGTGCGCACCGACGGCATCTATGTGCGCTATGCACCCCTGCAACCCCGATTCGTACGCTATGCCTGGACTGATATCCGCGAAGTGTACCTGCGCCGCTATAACCCCCTGGCGGAGTACGGCGGCTGGGGCCTGCGCATGGGACCCCGGGGAGGTGGTTATATCGTGCCGGGCGAGTGGGGCATCCAGCTGGTGATGCACAACGGCCATAAGATCCTGATCACCACCAACCAGGCCGAAGCCGTGACCGAAGTGCTGCGCAAGATCGGCCGGCTGTAAAGGGCTCCGGGCTAAAACCCGGAAGTTTCAGCGCCCCCGCCTATATTTGGACTCCTCAATACAATAGCTACATGCCCGAAACAGCCTATAAGCCCGCCCAATGGGAAAAAGTGGACTGCCCTTTCTGCGGATCTGCCGAGAGCAAGCTCTATGAGCGCTTTGGCAGCGAACTGCAGTACACCTATGTAAAGTGCGGCCACTGCGGCCTGATCTACTCTTCCCCACGCCCAAAATACGACCAGCACTTTATCGATGCGGCCTATGGCTCCTACTACCAGTTTGCCGACAACCTCGAACTTGACGACTCCACCAGCATCAGCGAGTCGTCGGTGCCCATGTTCCTGGAAGAGATCGAATACGTGAGCCAGTACGACAAGGACAAGACCGCCGTGCTCGACATCGGCAGCGGCATGGGCTCCTTCCTGTACGCGGCCAAAAAGAAAGGCTACCCCCTGTGCGTGGGTCTCGACGTGTCGGAGCAGATGGCAAAGTTCATCGAGCGCAAGCTGGGCGTGAAAGTCTATATCGGCCAGTTTGAGTCCTTCGACTACCCCGGCCAATTCTCGCTCATCCATATGAGCCACGTGCTGGAGCACGTGCCCAATCCTAATGAATGGTTAGAGAAAGCAAAGAGCCTGCTCACCCCCGGCGGGGTGCTGGTCATCAACGTGCCGCACAAGTATTCCATGGGTAACCGCCTGCAGCACTTCTTTGTAAAGGCCGGGCTGAAAAAGCAGTTCTCCGCTTCGTGGAGCAACCCGGCGCGCACCCCCGACCACCTCTTTGAGCCCACCCTGCCCAGCCTGAAGTTCCTCGTAGAGAAGCATGGCTTCGAGATCATCGAAATGTACACCTACAGCCGTAAGGACCCTGCTTCCAACAAGTCGCTGCCCGCGCGCCTGATGAACCGCGTGCTGAAGAAGGGAAGTAATATTGCGTGTATCGTTAGAAAGAGGGACTAGGGACTGGGGATCAGGGATTAGGAGAGAGAAAGAAAATACATCACAGTAAATAGAAAAGGGGCCGGAGCCCCTTTTTGTATGTTGTAAAAGTATCTATTGCCTTAAGCAACCCATTTCACGTTTGACGTTTCACTTCTCACGGTCCCATTCACCATTCACCATTGACCATTCACGACCCCACTCATCACTCATCCCTCATCACTCATTTATCGCCGCGTACACCAGTGCCTTGAACTTCTCGTGCACGTCACCATGGCTGTTGGGATAGAGGTTCAGGAACAGCTGGCCTACGATCTTTTCCTTCGGGTCGATCCAGTAGGTAGAGGAGAACATGCCGCCCCAGAAATAAGAGCCCGGCGAGAGCACGCTGCGGCCCTCGTTGCTTTCGGGGATCACCTCGAAGCCCAGGCCAAAAGCATTACCGTTGCCCATCTTCAGCGCCCCGATCTGGTTGGCCGACAGCATGCGCACGGCGGATTTGCTCAGCACGCGCCTGCCGTTGTGAACGCCCTCATTGAGCAGCATCTGCATAAACGTGGCGTAGTCGTAGGCGGTTGAGGACAAGCCACCACCCCCGGAGAAGTAGGTGCCTGCCGTAGCCGGGTAGTTCGGATTGAAGGCGCCATTGATGCTAAAGTCGCCGGGCGTCTTTACCAGGCCCCTGTCTTTTTGCTCGGTATACAGCGTGACGAGCCGGTCGTGCTTGGCAGGCGGGAGATAGAACCAGGTATCGTTCATGCCAAGCGGCGCGAAGATGCGTGTGCGGAAGAAGTCATTAAGAGGCATGCCGCTCACTACTTCAATAAGGTAGCCCAGCAGGTCGGTGTTCAGGCCGTAGGTCCACTTTTCGCCCGGCTGGTGAAACAGGGGCAGCGAGCCCAGGGTCTTCATCTTGTCGGCCAGTACGATATTGCCCACGCCGATACCGCCCACCACGCCGGCTTTGGCGTAGATGGCCGTCATCTGCTTGGAGCCTATCTGCGCGTAGCCGATGCCGGAAGTATGGGTCAGCAGGTCGCGCA
>DASWYM010000066.1:0-8022 GCA_036404975.1 Chitinophagaceae bacterium | reverse complement strand
TAAGGAAGGAGGGCTAAATACGGTTGTCCTGCCCCGTTGCCCACCACTCTTCTACGGCAGCTGCCACCCGCTCAACCGCTTTACTGGCGTACATTATACACAATGAAATGGAACAGAATTTGATTTAGTTATACGCAACCTCGCCTTTACTGCTCCCATTGATTGCCAGGCACCGAGAGCTTAAACACCACTAAAACAATTAACTAATGAAAACCGTCATCAGCACAGCCGTTGTTGCTATTGCCCTTTTTAGTTGTGCGCCCCAGAGCGAGATCCAGGTAGAGTTTGTCAATGCCGAACTGGTAAAGATCGATACCGTTTACCGCATCTCCGGTCATGAACAGGTACTGACCTGGCGCACGCCCAATAACGTACAATACATTAGCTATGCACCTTTGGACGATGTCTTCCTGGTGGGCAGCCGCTTCCCGGTCATGGTTAAAAGGTAACCACCCCTCTTCGATAACACCCAGCCTTATTCCTATGAAGATCCGGGCAGCCGGAAGCAGAGGCTCCCTGCACCGCAGCCTTACCGGAAGGTCATTCAACCTGCCCCGTTCCACCGTGCCTGTTACATGCCCTCCGCTTCCACCGGAGCCTCCATCTGATGAGTGATGAGTGGTGAGTAATGAGTGGAATCCTTATCACTTCTTCTGCTA
The DNA here is from genome assembly GCA_036404975.1 of Chitinophagaceae bacterium. Classification (GTDB taxonomy): domain Bacteria; phylum Bacteroidota; class Bacteroidia; order Chitinophagales; family Chitinophagaceae; genus Flavisolibacter. Next base: position 7,363 of record DASWYM010000066.1, on the reverse strand, counting down.
CATCCTTTTTCCGGAAAGGATGCGCTTTGCTATGCTCCTGCCTTCACCAAAAGCCTATAACGAAGATCTCCCAAACCCCTGGTCATGAATCCCGGAATTCCCATTCCATAGCTATCGGAACCCAATTCCCGACTCCCGGCTCCCGACTCCAGACTCCCGCTTTCCACCGGGCCTCGTATTTGCAATGATAAGTTCAACAGCAAAGACTGAATAAAAGCAACAAGGAAATTCTATGTCAATCAGTGTATCACAAAGAAGCAATATTACCCGCATAGCGCGGGCAGGACTTATAGCCAAAGGGATCGTATACGTGTTGTTGGGCATGCTGGCCTTTATGGCGGCCTTCGAGATCGGGGGGCAGACGACCGGCGGTGCCGACCGGGCCGGCGTTTTCGGAATGCTCAAGGACATGCCCGCCGGTACTACCCTGCTGGCCCTGGTAGCCATAGGGCTGGTTTGCTATGCCGCCTGGAGGGGCATCCAGGCCTTCGGCCCTGGGCACCGCGGCGGCGAACCCAAAGCCGGGAAGCGGGCCCTCTATTTCTTTAGCGGACTCGCCTACCTTTCGGTAGCTCTTACCGCCGGGCGGCTGGCGCTCTACAATGAACAGGACAACGGGGGCAGCAACCAGCAACTGGCCTCCCGCCTGCTGGAACAATCCTACGGGCAATGGCTCCTGGGCATAGCCGCTCTTATTATGGCAGCCGTAGGGATTTACCAGCTGTATTATGGCCTGTCGGAAAAATACCGTAAGCACGTGCAGGGTCTGAGCCTCAGTACTCCGGCTTCCTCCCTGCTGTTGCGGTCGGGGAAAATAGGCTACGTAGCCCGGGGGGTGGTCTGGCTGGTCATCGCCTGGCTGCTGCTGAAAGCCGCCCTGAGTGCCAATGCCGCCAAAGCCGGCGACACGGCACAGGCCTTCCAGTTTGTAGAAAGCTCCACCGCCGGCTCCCTGTTGCTGGGAGCTCTTGGCGTGGGACTGGCAGCCTACGGGGTCTTTAACTTTATCAGGGCGCGCTACGAGAACTTTTATTAGCCGCCCTGCCTGCAGCGGCTTAGCTGCCTCTCTGCGATCCGCCCGTCATGCCCTTTTTACCGGCATTGCCGCCCACACCCTTGGTGTTGCCCTTGGAGATGAACTTCGATTGGGGACCGGTATTCTTAGGACCATTGTTCTTTTTATCGCCCTTCTTGCCTTTTGGAGTCAGTAAGCCCATAGTTGATGTTTTTTCCAAAGATAACCATTCTGATAATGAATGATGAGTGATGAGTGGTGAGAGAATCCGTGAATGGTGAATGATGAAGAGGAATTTCTGCCCTTAAAAACGCTTACTCTATTGACATATAACGTTTCCTGCAGGACAGACACCAATGACTAAATGACCATATGACCTAATGACTTGCTTGCGGCTTGTAGCTTGTAGCTTTTAGAGCAATTCTTCTATCTCTTTGATTTCCACCTCGGGCAGGAAAGCATCGAGCTTTTTGTAGGAGAAAAAAGGACGTACTTTCCCGATGGTGCCGGTCTTGGTATGAATATAAACTTCCACGTAATAGCCGTAGAGGCTGAAAAGCGCAATGCGGTAACCCCTCACATAGCGATTCACGCCCAGGAACACCCCGTCCTCAACGATCCAGCGAAAGCGCTCGCCGGTGTCTAATTGGTTAAACTGGTACAGTACAAATGATGCCATGTCAACGGATGTTAAGGTATTCAATAACGTGGCAATTTAGGTTAAGCGGCAGAGGCCGGACAACCGTGTTTTCCTGTAAGCGGCTACCGTGTTTTCACCGTATATTCGAAACAGCAGCACCATCAAAAGGCCCTGCTCTCTCAGGGGGCAAGGGCCTCAGTTGTCGTTTAGCTCTGCACCTTAAAGTTAATAAAGAAAAGGCGCCTGGCGGCCTAAAATCCACCCAAGTGGAAGAATCTCCTGATATTTTATTGAAGTTTTTGCAGAGATTATCTATATTTAAGGAGGCTTCTCTTTGCCATACTAAGAATAAAGGCTCCCAAGTATGCTGATGGGAGCTTTTTTTATGCCTGCCGCGGTGTGCAATAACATTCTTACTTCTTCATTATCAATACCGAATCTATATTTTAAACTCTTTTAACCTTCAATTTTCCATACCCTGAAGAGGATTTTGCTATTTTCGACCCTCTTTTTCCCCCCTTAACCTCTATGCATAATACCGCAACACACATCAGGCACATTCTTCATATCGATGATGACGAGGAAGATTTCCTGATGCTACAGGAGGCCATCAAAACAGCGCATAGCGGTATTGAGGTCTTTTACCTGGGCGATTGTCCCAGCCGGCTCAACAACCCCCAGTTTCCTCACCCCGACCTGGTATTCCTCGACATCAATATGCACGGCAGCGACGGGTTCCACTGGCTGGAGCGCATTCGCGCCAAGGGCCATACCGACCTGCCCATCATCATGTACTCCACGGCCAGTACCGAGCATTACATCACCAGGGCCTATACACTGGGTGCCAACCTCTTTTTTATAAAGCCCCATACTTTCAACGAACTTGTCGATTCAGTGCGCCACCTCCTGTCGCTCGACTGGAAGAGCCCCCGCATCATTACCGAGGCTCATTTCCGCGAGGGAAAGTACCACCCCTTCCGCCTGAACTGACGTACCCCACCATCCCAGGCTCCTTGTCTATGACCCTGTAAATCAAGGTTTACCATTCCGCGCCCGACGTGCTGGCACAATAATTACTGCCGTACAGGTGAACAGCTAACCCCTATGCGTATCCTTTTGACCATAGTCCTGGCTTTCTCCTCTTTAACCCTTTTGGCACAAAAGGATAAGCGCCTGTATACCCGTATTGATTCGGTATGGTACCACTTCGAGGAACTGGAACTGGATCCCTATATTGATACGGCCGCCTCCTATTTCCTGCAACGGGAGGATGCTCCCTACACCTTCAAGCAGATCCTTCCACCCGAGCGGCCCGGCTATACGGGCATGCTTCGGCTGATCTACCCCGAAGGAGTATACGTAGACCTCTATGTGCGCCGCTACGTATTCACCAACCCCAATGGCTTCAACCAGCGTAAGAACATTGCCCGCTTTGGCCGCGAGAAGATCGCCGCCATCCGGGTACACAACGACCTGGCCTGCATCAATGGATGTGATTAGTGAGTGATGAGGGAATCCGATAGACGTGAACCTTTAGCAATCAGCGACCAGCAAGTCCCCTACCGGTTAAGTTATTGGTAGTGATCTTGTTCACCCTGCTTCCTTTGGGCGAAACATCCTTCGCGCGTTTGTATAAAAAAGCCCTCATCTCTGAGGGCTTCAACTCTTTCCGTCTCGCAGCACCAGGCTAGCAGCTAAAAGCTATCAGCTCGCAGCTTACTTCGCATACGGCATATGCACATCCATAAACCGCTTCACGGTGTTCTCCCACATATTGAGCACCTCGGTGCGCTGCTTGTTGATCTCGGTGTTGTTCTTGTTGTAAGCCCCGCTGGCCTTGTTGATGACACCAATAGCCTTATTGTAGGCATCCACATCGGCCTGCGTGCGCTTGCTTGCCGGCTTGACATCAAACTCTTTCTTGATCTTCTTGAAGTTCTCCTCGGCCAGGATAAAGGCCGTGATCGCCTCCATCTTCGTTTCGGTCATCTCTTTATAGAACCGCATCACCTTCTGGCAGGCAGCCAGTACCGAGCCGTCCGAGTTGAACGCTTTCAGCTCGCCCAGCTTCTCCAGGCCCGTAGTGGCATAGGTAAGAAGGGCATTGCGGTTTTGCTCGATACCGTTAATGTCGCCCTTATTGATGGCTTCGGTCAGGTAGGCGTCCTGCTTGTTGGCCTTGAAGAAGATGAGGAAGAAGGGATGGTAATACTCGTTCACTTTGTTCGCCTGTTCGATCTTGGCCTCCAGGGCATCGGTGCTCTCGCGCAGCTCCACGTTGTTCTTACCGGCAAACTCCTTGTACACCTCGCCGTGCTTCTTAAAAGCCTCTTCCAGCTTGTCGTTCGCCTTCTCCTGCGCCAGCATATAGGCCTCCATGGCATCGAACGACTGCTCGGCGATCTCTTCCATGTTCACAATCTTCGCATAGTCCTCGTTGAACACGCTGTAGCAGGTCTTGAAGTAGGCGGCAGCGGCATCCCTCAGCGTACGGTCGCCCTTGAAGGGCGCTGTTCCCGACACGTCGTTGCGCGTGTTGAAGATCAGCTCCACCACCTTCACCCGCAGCTTCTCCACCTTGCGGGCGCTCTTGCCGTGCGACACGGCCGAGAGGTAGTTCATATAGGTCTGGTTCACTACCTGGATTTTGTCATTGAAGTAGGACATATACGACACCGGGTTCGACAGGTCCTGGGCCACCGCCGCACCCGCCAGGGTCAGCAGCAACAGCATGGTAGTAATCGTGCGTTTCATCATTGCGTGGTACATGATATTCTTTTTATTTAAGTTGGATATAGTCCTGTAGGATGAGGCTGGCCTCCTCGATATAGATGTCTTTGGCCAGGCGCTCCACCCACTGCTTATTGGTGGCGCGCGCCGCTTCGCTGGTGGCCAGGAAAGCCGCATCGGTGCGGTTGTTCACCACCGTGTACGGAGCCATGGAGGCAGCACCTTCCTTTCCTTCCTTCTGCGCCGCCCACACGCTGCGCAGCACCTTCTCCATATCGTCCCACTTCAGCGAGGCCAGCACGGGCTCGTAGCCCATGGCCTGCGAGGCTGCCAGCGCATTGCTGAACCGGGGGTCCGCATTCAGCCGGGCGGCGCTCTTTTGCTTCAGCGGCTCCACGGGCAGGGGTGCGCCGGGTGTGAAATACTTATAGGCACTCACCGTGTCCGAGGACAGCGAGAAGGCCAGGTCGCCCTCCCGCTCGCCCCTGCTGGCAAAGGGGTCGGGCAGAACAATGTGCGGCTGCACGCCCGTCTTCTGGGCGGTCTTGCCCGTAGTGCGATAGAGCTTCGATGTGGTCAGCTTTACAAAGCCCAGTTGCTCGCCGGAGGTCACCACCGTGTTCGAGGCGGCCTCCACCGGCATGATCACCTGGCCCGAGGCCTTGCCGTGGGTGGTAGAGCCCACCACCAGGGCGCGGTTATAGTCCTGCAGGGTAGCGGCCAGCAGCTCCGAGGCCGAGGCGCTCTGCCCGTTCACCAGCACCAGCAGCGGCCCGCTGTAGATCACCCCGCGGTTCATATCCTTGAGGGTCATCATCTTGTCGTCGCGGGTCTTCAGCTGACAGATGGCCCCCACGTCGATAAAGATGCCTGCCATCTCCACGGCTTCCTGCAGCGACCCGCCGCCGTTGAAGCGCAGGTCCAGGATAAGGCCGGCAATAGAGTCCTTTTTCAGCTTCACCACTTCGGTAGCCACGTCGTTGGCGCAGCGGCTGCCGCCGTTCTCTTCCCACTCGGTATAAAACGAAGGCAGGGTGATGTAGCCGATATTCTTCCCGCCGCGCAGCACGGCGCTTTTGACGATGTTCTCTTCGTTGGCGCGCTTGCGCTTTTGCAACACCACGGTCTGCTGCTGGCCGTTGCCCTTACGCACCGTCAGCTCCATCTGTTCGGTGTCCGACTCGTTGAGCAGCTCGCCCACGTCCCAGGTCGAGAGGCCCGCCAGCTCCACGGGATCTTTGCCCGCCCACTTCAGGCGCACCAGCACGTCTTCTTTATTCAGCTGTCCCGTGGCCCAGGCGGCACCGCCGGGCTGTAGGTGTTGAATGATCACTTCGCCCTTGTCGTTCTGCGCAAGAGCAAAGCCAAAGTAGTAGTCGTCGCTGTTCACGCTTCGCTCAAACAGGGCCTTCTGCTTCGGATCGAAGTAGGCGGAGTGGGGATCCATGCACGACAGGAAAGCATTGAGGTAAGCCGAGACGGCATACTGCCGCAGGGCCTCGTCGGCTTGCAGGGCTTCCAGCCGGCGCAGGTAACGGCCCTTCACCGCGGCACGGGCCTCGGGCTCACGGGCCAGCACGGCCGCCTTATCGATCGTACCCCTGGCCTGGAGGCTGTTGGCGCCAATGGCCGCCAGCGATTGCAGCACATCGCTCTTCAGCTGGTAGTGCCAGCGCGCGGCGAGCTCCTTTTCGGTAGCGGCGCGGGTCCCGTCGTCTTTATAGCTTTCGGCTACCGTGAAGTTGAAAGGCTTTGCCCCCATGGTTTCAATGAGGCCTGCTACGGTCTTCATCCTGGCCTTGTACAGGGCGAGGGCCCCGGAAAAGAAGGCTGTGCCGGCGCTATTGAGCTCTTCGTCCAGCGTCGCGCGGTAGCCCTCCAGGGCTTTCACGTCGGTGGCCGTCAGGAACATATACTCCGGGTCGAGGTGATCGAGGTGGGCCGTAAAGAAGTCGGCCGAGAAGGCATCGTTCACGGGGCGCGGCTCGATGTGCTGCTGCTCCACCATCTTTTTAATAGAAGCCACCTGCGTGGGCAGCAGGTTTGTTTGGGCGGGCAGCCAGGCGGGCAGGCCAACGCACAAAGCAGCGAGTAAGGACAGTTTTCTCATAGTCAGAAGCCGGCGCCGGGCGCCGGAGGGATAGTTTCGGTAAAATATGCCCACCAATATATAAAAAGAGACAGGAAAGAAAAATGATGGGGAAAAGTAAAGGGATTAGGGATTAGGTTCCGATACCTATCGGAATGGGAATTAGGGAGGAACCCCATAAACACGAAGACAAGAAGAACAATGTGCGAATGAGGAAATGTGCAAATGTCCAGAGGAGAGAACCCTACGGCTGTCGGGTTATCGGTGGTCTGTACACCCTCTTACCTTGTCATGTCGAGGGACAAGGCATCTATGCTATATGCTGAAGGACTGCAAGCGATCTTTAATGTTTATGTCATTGTCATCCTGTTAAGGATCTATGGCAGCCATAGAATGACAGCCTGGTTAAGTGCAAGGGCTTGCCTTAGGGCATTATTGACAGCCATCCTCCTGCAAAGAAACAGCCTGCCAGTACCAGACAAAAATCCTTAACAGGACAAGGTGATAGTCGTTATTGGTCACCGGCATTCTTTCAGTTGCCGGTATATATCCCTGCCCGTTCAGTCAGGCTGCCTTTCGGACGGATGCTACCTGTTAATTATGGAATACTGCCTTCCTGGAGGCAATTCCCTATGGGAACTGCTATCCCATAAAGGGCAGACACCCTGCTTACGCTCGTCAAACCCCTGGGTTGTTTCGTCTTTCTCCCGGGGTTGCTCCGAGGTTCTTCCGACCTTCTCCCGACCCTTATAAGAGTCGGAAGAACGTCGGGACAACCTCGGGAGAAGGTCGGGACAAGGTCGGAAGAACCCCCCTTTTGCCTCGATGTTTGTTCGCTTTTTGGTGGTGCTTTTTAGGGCATCTGCCGCCGGTCCGGCAGTGGGGGCAC
>DASWYM010000065.1:0-2687 GCA_036404975.1 Chitinophagaceae bacterium | reverse complement strand
ACAGGGGCCACGGTGGAGGTGGTGGCCGTCAGTACTTCTGCGTCCTGCAGGTGCAGGTTAAAGTCCTCGTCGTCGGCCACGAAGTTCAGGTTGTTGCGCCAGGGGCCCATGGTGGCGGGGGCATGGTAGGCCTCCACCTTGTCCACGAACTGCCGGGCCTCTTCTTCGGTACGCGCGGGCACCCGGCCAATGCCCATGTCGAGCAGGTTGGTGATCATGCCCGAAGCGATGTCTTCATGATCGTCGAGGAAGCCAAAGAAGTCGTCGGAGGTATAGGTGGACAAGGGGTCCAGTGAAGAGGGCGATTCCCACACCGGCACATAGGCGGTGTTGTTCTTCAAGCGGTCTTTGTAGTCGAAGGAGCCCTTGCCCAACAGCAGCAGGTACTTGCCCTTCACCGTCCAGGTGCTGCGGTAGCGGTCGTAATACATCTTTACAAAGTCCCTAAGGGCCGTAGGATCGGGCACCCCGGCGGAAAACTCGTTGAAGACCTGGTCGGTGGTGACCACCACGGTCTTCAGCCCATGGCGGCCTTCATGGAAACGGGCCAGGCGCTGCGCCTGTGAAAGAAACACCGGGTGGGTAATAATAATATAGTCGGCAGGAGTGGTGTTATGCAGATCCTGGTTGGCTACCCTGCCGCCGGCTACCGGGGTAAGGACGCTTGCGCCGAAAGCGGCGTACTCCTTCAAGGTGGCAGCTTCCGAGCTAAAGGATAGCCCACCGCCGCCCAGGGTCGTATTCATACGCACCGGGGCCGCGGGGTCGGTGACGTCCCACACGAGGGTGGCGGCATGGGCGCCGGAGATGATATACTGTACCGGCCCGCTGCCCACGCTGCGCCAGTCGCGGAACAGCAAGGCCCCCGAGGAAGGCATCGCCAACTGCCGGCGGTAGAAGACCTCGAACCAGTTGAGCCAGCCCTGCGCATTGAAGGAGCCGGGGGTATAGCGAAAGGCGACCAACACGCTGTTGCCATTTAAATCAGTGGTGCTTTCCGCTTCGGCGGCCTGCGCAAAGAGCGCCAGGTTCTGGCTGCCCACCGCAGGCACGGAAAGGGCCTGCACGACATCATTGTTCAGCGACGCGGTGAACTGGCTGCCAACAGTCACCGAGCGGGCGGCTACCGAAGTGCGCAGGGTAAGCGGCGTACCGGACAGGGCGCCTGCAGCCGGCACCGTAAAGGTGCGGGTGAGCGATCGGCCGGGCATGTTGCTGAACTCCTCGCCGAACCACGCCTTACCACTCAGCAGGAAGTTTACCGAATCAAGCTCGTGGAAGTAGCGCTCGTCAAACGAAGTGACCGTGGCCGCCGGGGCCGGGCTGGCAGCCTGCACCCCGACCCGTTTGGCACTACCCGTGCCGTCAAGGGTGAGGTAATAATATATATGCTCGGAGTAAAGGTTCTTTTTATGGGTAAAGCGCCGGGCGGCGGTATCGGCTACCCAGGGATTGGGGCCGCGGGAATAAAACAGCACGTAGTCGCCGCCGCTCACCGTGCCGTCGCCACCATCCACCACATGCAGGGCGATTTCCTGGAGGTCGTCCTCGTAGGGGGCGCCGGCCGCCTCGGAAAGCATGGCCGTAGTTTTACCATAAAGCCGTAGTTGCGCCGAGGGAAAACTACCCGGCAGCCCCAGGGAAGACAGAAAAGCCGCGTCCATCTTATAAATGCCTTCGGCCGGAACCGTCACCCTGTACCACGCACCGGAAGCCAGCACCGAGTGAGGCCTGTAGGCCCTTTGCGCCGATGCAGCCAGCAGCAGCATTGTTCCCATAAGCACGGTCAGCACCTTTCTTCTCCAGGCAGTCATAGTAATTGTATCGTAGAAATCACATTAAAGAAAAGGGTTTTCCCTAATATATTTGTTTGCATTCTTTCTATATTCGCACACTCTCTGTTTGAAAACTAAACTGGAATCACAATAAAGCTCTATATCAGCGCGTTAAAGTTATCCAAAACACTGTTCAAACGGGAGCACATTAAATCGTGTGTCCTTTTGAAAGATCAAAATAAACCCACATGCAACTGAAAAGTTTAGTAATCCTATTATCCTCCTCCGTCCTGCTGACGTCCTGTGGACTGCTGGGCAAAAAGAAGCACGACAAATCCGACGTAACCGGTTGGAACTACAACGACAAGAACATGGGCGGCTACCAGGTAGCCAAGACCCAGGAACAGGCCAGCGGCCCCGGCCTTGTCTTTGTTCAGGGTGGCACCTTCACCATGGGCCAGACCGAAGAAGACGTTATGGGCGACTGGAACAACATCCCCCGCCGCGTGACCGTTCCCTCTTTCTACATCGACCGTACCGAGGTAGCCAACGTGCACTACCGCGAGTACCTCTACTGGCTGGGCCGCGTATTTGACGCGGAAGCCGATCCCGCCAACCGTGCCATCATCGACGGTGCCCTGCCCGATACCCTGGTATGGCGCTCCGAGTTAAGCTATAACGAGCCCCTGGTTGAATACTATTTCCGCCACCCGGGCTTTAACGATTATCCTGTAGTAGGCGTCAGCTGGAGACAGGCGTACGACTTTGCCCTGTGGCGCAGCGACCGCGTAAACGAAGGCATCCTGATGCAGAAAGGTTTTGTGGCCAAACAAGGCATCCAGGGCCAGCAGCAGGAAAACAACTTTACCACCAAGTCGTACCTGCTGGGTCTCTACCAGGCCCAGCCCGGTA
>DASWYM010000064.1:0-4967 GCA_036404975.1 Chitinophagaceae bacterium | reverse complement strand
GTCTACGGCCAGGGGCTCGTCCCTGCGGGTTGCACGGTCCATACGCGAAGCCCCGGTGAGGTGTTCCATCACCCAGGAAGCGATATTTGCTGCTTCTGCTTCGTCGTAAATGCCGGCCAGTTCTTTCTTTAGCCAAATTTCAGCTTCACCCCATTTCATAATAACAAACTTAAACTATTTACATTTGCCGACTTGTTTCCTCCATGAGCGACACCACTAGTCACGAGCACTATATGGACCGCTGCCTGCAGCTGGCAAAGCTGGGGCAGGGGCGCACCGCCACCAACCCTATGGTGGGGTCGGTGCTGGTGCACGATGGAGTGATCATTGGTGAAGGCTACCATGAGCAGTACGGTCGGGCACACGCCGAGGTCAATTGCCTTGCATCGGTAAAGCCGGAACACGTGCAACTCTTAGAGCAATCCACGCTATATGTATCGCTGGAGCCCTGTGCCCACTTTGGCAAGACGCCTCCCTGTGCCGACCTGATCGTGGAAAAACGGATTCCCAGGGTAGTGATCGGCTGCCGGGATCCCTTTCCCATGGTAAATGGTAAGGGTATCGAAAAGCTGCAGGCTGCTGGTGTGAACGTGGTGCTGGGGGTGCTGGAAGAGGAGTGCCGCGAACTGAATAAACGCTTTTTTACTTTTCACAACGAGCACCGGCCTTATATCGTGCTGAAGTGGGCGCAGACCTCGGATGGCAGCATTGCCAATGGCAACTACGGGCGTCTTCAAATCAGCAACCCCATGACCAACCGCCTGGTGCACCGCTGGCGTAGTGAAGAAATGGGAATTCTGGTAGGCACCAATACAGCGCTCTTCGACGACCCGGAACTGACCACCCGCCTTTGGCCGGGAGCCAATCCCGTGCGGCTGGTGGTGGACATGGGACTGAGGCTGCCTGCTTCGCTAAAGCTATTCGACGGTGAGCACAGGACCATTGTTTTCAACAAGCTGCGGCACAGCGAACACTACAACCTGCAGTACTACCAGGTGACCGATGATGTCTCGCTGGTGCACCAGGTAATCAATGCGATGTACCAGCTAAAGATCCAGAGTGTGCTGGTGGAAGGCGGTGCCGCACTGCTGCAATCCTTTATCGACGAAGAGATGTGGGACGAGGCGCGCATCATCACCAACGAAAGCCTCTCGGTGAGCAACGGCCTTCCGGCTCCCCGCATCAGGGAGGCAAAGATCCGGCACGCGGAAGACATCGCTACCGACCGCATACGTTACTATACCCATACGAGTCCAGGAAAGTAAACCAGCAACACCATTAATTAAACTAACAAAACGATTATCCCTTGCTTTATCTTATCGGCTCCATCGTACTTACTTCTTACCTGACACTTTCCTTCAAAGCCGTGGAGCGCTTCAATATCCCCTTGCTGCAGGCCATTGTGTTCAACTATGTTTTCTGCGTAGTGACCGGTTCGGTGGTGAACGGCTCTTTTCCCATTGGGAGCAGCACGGTGGACCAGCCCTGGTTTCCCTGGGCCATGCTGATGGGGGGCATCTTCTTCTCGCTGTTCAATGTTATTGGCTTCACCACCCAGAAGATCGGTGTAGCAGTGGCTTCGGTAGCCAACAAGCTTTCGCTCGTGATCCCCTTTGTAGCTTCCATCTACTTATACAACGAGCCCTCGACGGTGCTGAAGGTGGCGGGTATTGTGATCGCCCTGCTGGCGGTGTTCCTGACCTGCCTTCCCTCACACGGCGAGACAGCGTCGCATAAACACCTTTCCCGCACTTTATTGATCGCACTGCCCCTGGTCATCTTTGTGGGTAGCGGTGCCCTCGACACCATGATTAAATACGTGGAGCAGGGCTTTATCAATGAATCGAACAACAACGAATACCTGATCACCTCCTTCGCTTCGGCCGCCACAGTAGGATTGCTCACCCTGGCGGGCCTGCTCCTGAGCGGAAAGGCGAAGTTCGACCCCCGCAGCATCCTGGCGGGCCTGCTCATCGGGGTACCCAACTACTTTTCCATCTGGTGCCTGGTGCATGTGCTGAAGCTGTACGAAGGCCGGAGCTCGGCCATCATTCCCATCAATAACATGGGCATCGTGCTGTTCTCTTCGGTGATGGCCTGGCTGTTATTCAAGGAGCACCTGACCCGTACCAACTGGATCGGTATCCTGCTGTCGCTGGGAGCCATTGCGCTCATTGCGTTCGGTTAAGGGGATTTATACGACTTTTGCAGCCGTCACCATGAATGTCTACAACACGATCGATAAAGAAGCCGTAGCGGAGTTCAAGGACCGGGGCAGCAAGTTCCTGGCCTATGCCTTTCCCATACAGTCGGCCGACGACTTTAAAAAGCGCCTGAAGGCCCTGAAGGAAGATCATCCCAAGGCGGCTCACCACTGCTTTGCCTACCGCCTGGGCACCGACGGCAACAACTTCCGCGCCGGCGATGACGGCGAGCCTTCCGGATCGGCCGGCAAGCCCATACTGGGGCAGCTGGACTCCAAGCACATTACCAATGCCGCCGTGGTGGTGGTTCGCTACTTTGGCGGTACGCTGTTGGGGGTGCCGGGACTGATCAACGCCTACAAGACTTCCGCATCGCTCGCGCTGCAGCTCATACCCATTACCGAAAAGCCCGTGCTGGTGAACTATGAGCTGCAGTTTGATTATACGCTGCAGAACGAGGTGATGCTGGTGGTGAAGCGCTTTGGCTGTACGGTCATACAAAACGAGATGCAGCTCTTTTGCCGTATGGTGATTGGCGTGCCCAAAGCCGAAGAAGAAGCCTGCTCCCAGAAGCTCCACGACCTGCACGGACTGGAAGTGCGCAAGCTGCCCGCTTAGTCGCCGGTCTGGATCAGGTGAAAGGTGCTGTCTTTCCAGTAATACGCTTTGGCGGCTGTTTCAAAGAAGACCACGTGAATGGCGGGATGATCTGTCTTCACCTTGGCAGGAAGGGTATCGGCAGTATTTAAGTCATTGTACGTACCTGGCTTTAGCACACCCAGGCCTACATGCAGCTTGCGGTTGGGCAGGCGGGTTATATCGTAGATACGGCGGGGCGAGTAGCTCTCTTCCTTTCCCATAAAGGCCCATACGGCGTATTGGCTGGTGCTGTCCCTGAGAATATACGCATAGTCTCTTTGTCCGTTGCCGTCGAAGTCTGATTGTACACGGAAGACTGTATTCTTGTCCTTGTTGTAGCGGTCGTACCAATACTTTTCCCAATCCTCTTTTCCAGGCACCGACCAGCCGGGCATATTGGTTTGGATGAACTGGGCGATATCGGTGCTGCTGGCAGGCGATGCTGCGTTCGGGGTGGTAGAATCGGTTATTAGGGGTTCGCTTACAGTCGAATCCGTTGTCGTCTGTTCGTCTGCGGTAGTGTTTTCGGAGCAGGCAGCAAAAAGAAAAAGACTGCATGCCAACAGGAGGTTTGTTTTCCTTGCCATGCAGTCTTTCCCGCAAAAGTTGTGCAATTATTTAAAGCGGGGGCTCACGACGAGGTCTTTGCTGTCCGCCGTATAGGTATAGAATCCCTCCCCAGTCTTTGCGCCCAGCTTCTTTGCCGTCACCATATTGACCAGCAGGGGACAGGGGGCATACTTGGGATTCCCGAAGCCGTCATGCAGCACGTTCAGGATGCTCAGGCATACATCCAGCCCGATAAAGTCGGCCAGCTGCAAGGGGCCCATGGGGTGGGCCATGCCTAGCTTCATCACGGTGTCGATCTCTTCCACGCCCGCCACGCCTTCATACAGGCTGTAGACCGCTTCGTTGATCATGGGCATGAGGATGCGGTTGGCAATAAAGCCCGGATAATCGTTCACCACACAGGGCACTTTGCCCAGCTGCTTGCTAAGGGTAACGATGGTGTCGGTAATCTCTGACCGGGTGGCGTATCCGTTAATGATCTCAACCAGTTTCATCACCGGCACGGGGTTCATAAAGTGCATGCCGATCACCTGCCAGGGCCGATTGGTGACAGAAGCTATTTTAGTAATAGAGATAGACGAGGTATTGGTAGCTAAGATGCAACCGGCAGGGGCATGCTCGTCGATCTGGCGGAAGATGTCCAGTTTCAGGGCAATGTTTTCGGTGGCAGCTTCCACCACTAGTTCGGCGTCTTTTACACCGGTGGCCAGGGTGGTAACCGGTACGATGTTGCCCAGGGCGGTCTCTTTTACCGAGGCATCGATAGCACCCTTGGCGATCTGGCGGTCGAAGTTTTTGGTGATGGTGGCAATCGCTTTATTGAGCTGGTCGGTGGAGATATCGATGAGCGATACATGGAATCCGTTCTGTGCAAACACGTGGGCGATGCCGTTACCCATGGTACCGGCGCCAATAACAGCTACTTTTTTCATATGTGGTTGTTGTAGTGATTGATTCATATAGCGCCGCAAACCTAAGGAAAAAAGAGGGGATAGAGGAAGGGGAGGGGTGGTATGGGGTAGGGGCAAAAAAAAGTAGTACACCGGGGTGTACTACAAGGCATTGGGCAGGGTGGTAAAAGGCTTAGCGCTTCCTGGGCGTATTGGTATCGTGGTGCTCTCTGATAGCATCACCTAACACCGTTTCCACGTGGTGAACCCAAACCGGTAGATTCTCATCAACGGTCTTCCATTCTCCCTCGGGGCTCAGGTGCATGCGAAACATGATGCGGTTACCCTTGTCATCGGGAACGTCTACACTGAAACCGGTATCCGGGGTGCGCGAAAGCTTGGTGAAGTTGAATTCCCTCTGGCGTTCGCCTGTCTTTATGATTTTTGAAAAATACATACTCGTTTTTCACTTTAGATACACAAAGAGCCCTTGCAGACCCTTTGATCCCGTCTCTTTTTTATGTTGGTGTTTTCCCGGTAAGCGCTTGGTCCCGCCTCCCGGTAGGGTCCTCGTGGACCCTGTGTGCTTAGTTAAAGCTTTCTTTGGAAAGTGTCAGCTTCGAGAAATCCGAACCGCTGAAGATCTTTGCCAGGTTGTTATTTT
>DASWYM010000063.1:0-6871 GCA_036404975.1 Chitinophagaceae bacterium | reverse complement strand
TGTGTGCCTGGCAGCCAATAGGGCACAGCTGCTGATCGCTTCGGAATGATCCTCCCCCGGCATAGGCTGATCGCTTTTCAACCATTTTAAGGTGCTTTCCCCTCAAAAAGAGCCGGTCAACTCCCCATAGTTTTGTAATTTCCTGTAAAGGGATCAGTTGCTGACTAAGTTTTATATACCGCATCCAGGGTTGCAGGATTTTGTCCAATGCATTATGATCGTGCACGCGGAGGTGGACCCCCAGGCCGGCCCGGTACTGTGTCCTTATCCGCCCACCCCGCAAAACTCCCTCTTTTTCTACATCAACGACCCCATTAAGGTGCAGCAGGAAGGATCTGAGGCATTCGTGCTGCAGCCGCGCAGCGTGGTGGTAGGCCCCCAGCTTTCGCGCGTTACCCTGGATATCAACAAGAGCCATAAGGCTGTGCGGGTAGGCTTTCACCCCGGGGGGCTGCACCGCCTGCTGGGGTGCTCCATGTCCGGCATGATCGATGGCAGCTACGATGCCGCCGATGTGTTTGGCCCCGGCATGCGCGAGCTGAACGATCGGTTGCAGGAAGCCCCTCATTTCGATGCGATAAGGGATGAAGTGGAAAAGTTCCTGCTGCAAAAGGTCTGGAGCCTAAAAAGCGCCCTGCCCTTTGACCGGGCGATGCTGGAACTGGTGCGCCTGCAGGGAAACCTGCCCATCGAGCAGGTAGCTTCCCTGGCCTGTTTGAGCCTGCGGCAGTTCGAACGGGTAAGCAAGGAGCGCATAGGAGTGCCGCCCAAGCTGTTTGCCCGGCTGACCCGCTTCTCCAAAGCTTACCGGCTCCGGGAAGCTTTTCCCGAGTGGAGCTGGACCCAGATCGCCTACGAGTGCGGCTATTTTGACCAGATGCACCTGATCCGCGACTTTAAGCAATTTGCCGGTACGGCTCCCCGCCTTATCGAAAAGGAACTCGACAAGATCCCGGTGCGACTGCAGAAGGACCTGCGCCTCTGATTGTCGCTTTTGTACTATTTCCTCCCCCCGGCAGCTTCGAATTTTGAGTTCTAAATTAGAAGCTATGCGACAACTACTTATTCTTTCCCTGGCTTTCTTTCTGTTGCACCCCGGTGCCGGGGCGCAGCGCTACGAGGCGCTCGGCGAACTAAAGAACCATTCGGTGCGGGTGTATCACAGCAAAGGGGCTGATCAAAAGGCCAGCACCATAACCCAAAGGGTAGATAAGGCAATGGCCTACTACCAGCAACTGCTGCAATTCAAGCCTTCGGTTACCCTGCTGGTGCTGACAGAAGCTGATTGGAGCAAGTACACCACGTTCCCGGTATACGGTATGCCGCACTACACCGGCGACAGCACACTGGTGGTAGCGGCTGAAGACAATTCATTCTGGAAAAGCTTTCTGCCCCCGATGGCACAGTTACCCGCAGACCTGCGCCAGGCCGTACAAGCCACCTACCGCCATCCCGGCGGCAACCTCAGCATGGAGGCGTTCTTCGACCTGCTGGCCCTGCACGAACTGGGGCACGCGTTTCACTTCCAGGGCGGGCTGAACATGCAGCGCAAGTGGATGGGCGAACTGTTTGTCAACATCCTGCTGCACACCTATGTAGCCGAAAAGGAGCCGGAAGCCCTGCCCGCCCTTACGCTGTTTCCCCGCATGGTGGTGGGCGGCGGCACCAAAGAGTTTACCTACACCAGCCTGGCTGATATCGAAGCGCGTTACGAAGAGATCGGCCAACGTCACCCAAAGAACTATGGCTGGTACCAGAGCCGCTGGCATTCGGCTGCAGCCGACATCTATGAGGCCGCCGGAAGGGAGATTGGCCGCACGTTATGGAATGCGCTTGACGCTCAAAAGCAACGGTTAACCGACGAGACACTGGCCGCCTTCCTGGAAAGCTCCGGGGCCAAAGCCGTAGCCGATATGATGCGCCACTGGGACCGCAACACGGTCCGGTAGCGTGCGGGATCCTGTACACAGCCGTTTTGTTGTTTTTCCATCTAGAGCCTTCTGCGTGCAGAAGGCTATTTTTAAAGACCTGGGTAGATAGAAAAGAAGGTATGGATAATACCCTTTTCCGGTGTTATTTTACACGCGATGAAAAGGGCCCTGCGTACCATAGCGACACTCCTGTTTCTCTTTTACCTTTTTGTATTGCTGAAGGTGACGCTCTTTCGCACTTCCGTCACCCTGTTCGATGTCACTTTTGATGAGAACAATGGCTATGTCACCTCGCTGGAAACGGCGTTCGAACGGGCCAATTTTATTCCCTTCTATTCTGTGTATTACTACCTCATCAGCGTGCAGGAGCCCCTCGAAGTGGGCCTGGTCAACGTGTTTGGAAATATCCTCCTGTTCATTCCCTTTGGGTTTTTGCTGCCGCTGGCTTTCCGCAGGTTCTCCCGCCTCAGGAGCGCGCTGCTGGTCATGGCGCTCACCAGCCTGCTCTTCGAGGTGATCCAGATGCTGATGGCGATCGGCCACTTCGACATTGACGACGTTTTGTTAAATGCCATAGGGGGGTTGATCGGCTATGGCTTCTTCCGGCTGTCGGCCCTGAGAGAAGGCCCGACCGCACCTGCGGGCAGCTAAGCACCCTGTGGACCATCAGTTCACCACGGTCATGTGCCGGGCGATGAGCCATTGGTTGTTCACCCGCTTAAGTACCAGCAGGTTCCTGCCCGACACGGTCACGCCACTATTGGTGGCCTGGTAGCGGCAATGCAGGCTGACCAGGTCGCACGAGGCGTCCATCGATACGATCTCAATGGCGTCGATATGTCCGCCACCGCTCATGCCCCTCTGGAAGTTGGCGATCACTTTATCGCGGCCTTCGGCCACCAGTCCTTCCACATGCGAAGAGATGTACACTGCGTCTTCGGTGTACAGGGGCGCCAGTTGCTGCCCGTCTTTGCTGTTATAGGCCTGTTGCCATCTTTCGACGTTTCGCCGGATCTCCTTTTCCTGCGCGTTCTGTCCGCTGGTGGACTGGCCACACAGGGCCAGGGAGATGAAGGAGGCTGTTAATAGAAAGGAGAGTTTGGTAAATAAAGATTTCATCCCGGATCAAGCACTTTTAGGGTAAGCTAATATGCACGGAAGCGCCTGCACCCCACTAAGGTAATCAGGATCATGAATCGTTTGGCTGATCTGTGTCAGGTGAAGAAGGAGCAAAAGGTCAGGCATCGAACTGCCGGGCTGCCGGCTGCCGGTTGACCTCCTGATCTATGGCGTGGCCGATCGCTTTGCTCAGTTCTTCTTTTAGCTCGTCGCAGCACCACCCGCTGCGGGACTTGGACAGGATATACATCTTATTGTTAGGGAACTCGGCGATCCACAGCTGCACATTGCTCACGCGCTGCTGGTTGACCAGGGCAGAGTATACCTTATTGCGCCAGGAGAATTCAATAGAAAACGACATAAGCAGGTTAGGGTTTTGCTGTTAACAATTGGTGTTGGTGTTGTGTTCCCATGCGGATACAGCTGTGTGGTATCAGAGGGTCGGAAGCAGCAGACAGCGTGCTCAACGGCAGTAAGGTGAGCAGTCCTGCAGTAATCAGACATGTTGAGTTTGCCGGCAACCGTAATTGTCAGCAAATAGGGAGGCATTTAAATGGGGTGGATAGAAGGTTTAGCAGGAGCGGATGTTCTAAGATAATATCCCTTTTCCTAAAATGCAATACCCCCTGGGCACCCGGAACGTAAAAAAGACGTCTTTGGTTGTTGTTTGAAGAAGAGCAGGGAAGAAGGTGCCTGATAACCAAAGACGTACACTTTTTACTAGAGTGACTCTTTAGACGTATGCAGGTGGTTTTCTTTACATGCATCTTATTTACGGTGCATAACAGGAACGCGACCACTAATTTGTATGGCCCTCCTCGATTATGAAAAGGCAGCTATTCTTTCTATCTTGGCTCCCTTAATCCTATTGTATGAAAACACTGTACCTGACCCTGGCCCTGTGCCTGTTCGCCACGCATTCTTCGTTTTCCCAGTCGCGTGAAGAAACCGAGGACTGGATCGCCGAAACCCTGGAAGTCAACGCCCTCCAGTACAAGGTCCGCCAATCGCATGGCGAGGACAAAAGCAAGACCAACCTGTCGTTCCTTACCTACTCCGATTTTTACTTCGAGTTCGATGATGGCCACTTTGTCATCCACTGCAGCGCCTCCTATCCAAAGTATATGGGAGCCGACGCCGTGGATAAGGTGATTATGCGGCTGCCGCTCTGGGACCTGATGATCGTTAGCGATGCCGCCGGCAAAACCGGCGAAGATGCCTACAACATTTCCTTTGGCACGGTCTCGAAAGCCTTCCAGTACGTGAACGAAACCGGTCGCTACCACGAGAACAAGTGGACCTTCAACATACGGGTGCTGGCGGAAGGAAATGAGGAACTGACGGCCAAACTCAAGGAAGCCTTCAACCGCCTCAACCGTGATTACGGCAATCCCCTGACCATTAAATAACTTACCTTACCAAAACAACGGCAGTCCTCGGGCTGCCGTTTTATTTTTACCCTTTCCTGTCTGCGCGAACTTCAGGAACTTTACAACCCCGGCCCCGTTTCCTGGCCGGTTCCGTTGACCTTGATCCCGTACCTCATTGAAATGAGCCCTGTTCCCAAAACCGGCAATCATTGACTTTTTAAAACCAGGATGCTTATGCGTAAGATCATTGTAGGCGTGGCCATCAGTCTCGATGGCTTTATCGAAGGACCCAACGGGGAGTACGACTGGTGCTTCACCGACGGCGATTACGGGCTGACCGAATTCTACCAGCGTATCGATGCCCTCCTTATGGGGCGCAAGACTTACGAAGTAATGCAGAGGGACGACGACGGCAGCCACGGCTTTTCCAAAATGACCACCTACGTGTTTTCCAACACTTTGGAGAAAGTAAAAAAGGGTGCGATCCTGCTGAAAGGCGACCTGCAGGAGGAAGTGGAGCGCATCAAGGGCAGTCCCGGCAAGGACCTCTGGCTCTTCGGCGGCGCCATGCTTACCTCGGCGCTGCTGAACCTGCGGCTGGTAGACGAGGTGTGGCTGTCGGTGCACCCCATTATCCTGGGCGGGGGCAAGGCCCTGTTCGAGGGCGTTGAAAGGAGGATTCCCCTGAAGTTGCACGAAGAAAAGACCTACGCCAGCGGCCTCGTCTCCCTGCTTTACCACGTGCAGAAGTAATGTGCCTTACCTAATTCCTAATCCCCAATTCCTAATTCCTCCCTCAAAACAAGCATAGCCCGGTCTCCCGGGCTATGGCTACGTTCGTGTTCCACTATGTACTTAATGAGTTGCTGCGGTATGGTGATGACGACGGTGCAGGTGACGATCCGTACCCGGCGTTCGTTCCGTCATCAGGGCAGCACCCATTTCCAGTAGACCAAATATTAAGTGCGGCCCCCATACATAATCAGCAAAGCCAAACAACCAGGGCGACACTGCCAGCAGGGCACCACCCACCAGGTCGAGCATCAGGTGGGTCCGCATAGAGATCTGCGGCGATACACCCAACTCGTAGTCGGTGAGCAGGCTGTACAGGATCACACCGGCACCCAGTACCACCGGTACCCAGGTTTCAGCACCTCCTCTGTTGAAATCGAATATCCACGGCGCGGCTATGAGCAGCGCACCCATGATGTAGTCTAAATACCCATGGGTTTTCGTTCCAATAAAGCTCATATTCCACAAATTTGGTTAGGGTGGAACGTCCACAAAATGTGCCAAAATAGCTTTTTCAAAATGTGTAAGTATCTATGTGCTAGTGTCTTAATGATCACCTTATGGTGTCCTTTACAACAGTAAAACCCTTTTTCAGGGCCTGATCCCATGCTGTCACCGGCAACGTATGCAACGCAGGAAAGAATGTGTAAATGGCGGCGGCCACCGTTGTGGATATTTGCCCCCTGCTGGTGAAGGCTTTCTTCGGTCCGTTAACCTGCCTAATTCCCAATTCCTAATTCCCAATCCCTCCTGACCAAAGAGGGGGTTCTTCCGACCTTGTCCCGACCTTCTCCCGAGGTTGTCCCGACGTTGTTCCGACTCTTATAAGGGTCGGGA
Source organism: Chitinophagaceae bacterium (assembly GCA_036404975.1). Classification (GTDB taxonomy): domain Bacteria; phylum Bacteroidota; class Bacteroidia; order Chitinophagales; family Chitinophagaceae; genus Flavisolibacter. Next base: position 822 of record DASWYM010000063.1, on the reverse strand, counting down.
GAAGGTCGGAAGAACCTCGGAGCAGCCCCGGGAGAAAGACGAAGCAGGGTAACTGTTGCTTTACAGGAGGGTAAAGAAAAAAGGAGCCGAAGCTCCTTTAGTAGATCAGTTATTTCTTTTTGGTGATGAATTATCTACTCTCACGTCTGCCGTCCCACGTCTCCCGTTCTTACCTGCGCACCTTCCACGTCCGCGTAGTGACGTTGCCGGCGATGTCTTCTATGGTCACTTTCAGCTCGTGCGACCCGCGGGGGAAGTGTTCGTCGAAGCGGTAGATGTAGTTGGTGTGCTTGTCGTTGGTGAACATCAGCCACTTGCCGTTCAATTCAGCGCGGAAGCTCCGGATGCGGCCCATGTTGTCCCGGGGAGTCAGTACGATACGGGTGGCCGCGCCCAGGTTTGAGGGGACTTCGTTGATGGTGGGCGGGGTCAGGTCCACAAAGGCCTGGTAGGTTCCAAACTGCCTAAAGCGGGCGCTCACCCATCCGTTCTGCCACGCTGCCCTGGCGTACTCGGTGCGGCTGCCCGCTACACTTTTGATCACTACCTTGTCGCGCTGCACAAAGGGCATGTCCACCGTCGGCTGGATGCGCACGGTAATGGAGTCGTGCACCGGGATGGTGGGGCCCACAAAGGTGTAGAGCGGCGAGACGGCGCCGGCGGCCGGCGCGGGGCGGCTGCTGTAGGCGACGTTCACCGTATCGTAAATGGACAGTTCGGTGGTGTGGGCCTCGAAATCCGGGCGTTCGAAGACTGACACCTGGTTGGGAATGAGGCGTTCGGCAGGGGCGGAGGCATACTGCGGCGACAGGGCCCCGTTGT
>DASWYM010000062.1:0-3472 GCA_036404975.1 Chitinophagaceae bacterium | reverse complement strand
CAAACATGAAAAACCCCACTATTTTATCAATGGCGCTTATTGCAGTGCTAATGGTACTGGTAACCAGCTGCACACCGCTGCAGCAGTCCCAGGGTGATTATGAGGAAAGGCCTTCCACCTCCCGCCGGGTATACGTGGATGATCCTTATTACAATAATACTACTTACCTGGTACGGGATCCTTATACAGGAATGTACTACGAAGTAAGGCCCTATGGCTATTCGCCTTACGGCAGCTACTACGGTCGGGGTTACGATCCTTACTATAATGATCGTTATTACCGAAATAATCGTAACTCCCGCAGCGCTCCAGCCAGAAACACTACCGAAAGCAGGCAGCCTTCCGCCAACCAACAAAAGTCGAGAGGCTCAGTACTAGGCAAGAACTAAAAGCACTTATCAACAAAAAACCGGCTCCCGCCGGTTTTTTTTATGTCTTTCCAGTAAATCTTGTTGCTTTTCTCTTCCTAATCCCCAATTCCTAATTACTCTCTATTTAATGTACCCCAGGATCTTCAACATACTCTGCGCAGTCTGCTCCTTAGCGTACACCCAGTCAATCAGTTTACCGTTCTTATCGTATTCAATGATCACGTGCTTGGGCGAGGGGATCATGCAGTGCTTGATACCGCCATAGCCGCTGATCTGGTCCTGGTAGGCACCGGTATGGAAGAAACCCACGTAAAGTGGCTCTTCGCCGTTGGCCTTGGGCAGGAACACTTCATTGATATGCTCTTCGGAATCATAATAGTCGTGGCTGTCGCAGGTTATCCCTCCCAGGATCACCCGCTGGTACTCCTGGTCCCATTTATTGACCGGCAGCATGAGGAACTTCTCCCCTATGCCCCAGGTGTCGGGCAGCGTGGTAATGAACGACGAGTCGATCATGTACCAGATCTCGCGCTCGTTCTGGGTCTTCTGGCCGATAATGCTGTAGATGTGCGCCATGCTCTCTCCCACCGTGTAGCTTCCGAACTCGGTAAAGATGTTCGGCATGGGCACCTTGTTCTTCTTGCAGGCCGACTTGATGTTGCTTACGATCTCGTTGATCATGAACTGGTAATCATATTCAAACCCAAGTGAGTGCTTGATGGGGAAGCCGCCTCCTATATTAATAGAATCCAGTTCCGGGCAGATCTTTCTTAGCTGGCAATAAAGGTTGATGATCTTGTTCAATTCCGACCAATAATAAATATCATCCTTGATCCCCTTGTTCAGGAATATGTGCAGCATCTTGAGCTGGAACTTGTCCTCGTAGCCTTCGATGTTGTCCACGTAAAACTCCAGGATATCCTTGGCGCGGATACCCAGCCTGGAGGTATAAAAAGGGAAGGTAGGCTCCTCTTCCGCTGCCACCCTGATACCCACTTTAAAGGGCTTCTTTACCGTTTTACGGTACGCCAGCAACTCTTCTTTATTGTCGAGTACAGGAATCACGTTGGTAAAGCCGCCATTGATCAACTGGGCAATCCTGCGGGTGTAGCCCTTCTGCTTGAAGCCGTTGCAAATGATGAATATATCCTTAGTGATCTGCTTTTTCTCGTACAGCTTCTTAATGATCTCTATATCGTAGGCGTAGGAAGTTTCCAGGTGAATACCGTGTTCCAGGGCCTCTTCCACCACGAAGGAGAAATGCGAGCTCTTGGTACAGTAGCAATAATAATACTGCCCTTCGTATTTGTGTTTCTTCATCGCTTTGGCAAACATCTCCTTCGCTTTATTGATCTGCATGCCGATCTTCGGCAGGTACGACAGCTTCAGCGGCGTGCCGTACTTGTCAATAATTGCTTTGAGGTCTAAACCATTAAATTGAAGATAACCGTCTTTTACTGCTAAGCCTTCCTGGGGGAAATTGAATGTTTGTTCTACAAGACTTTGATAGGTATTGTTCATTGACAGGAAAATGGGTTGTTCAGTGAACAGAGTTTGTTTACAAATGTAAAAGAATGATGTATACAAAAAGAAAGCCGAATGCTTTTTTAGCATCCGGCTCTGAAAATGTGGGCAAAAGGTTCATTACTTAACCTGGGCAACCAGCGCTTTGAAGCTATCGGGGTTGTTCATCGCCAGGTCGGCCAGCACCTTACGGTCCAGGGTGATTTCCTTCTTCACCAGCAGGTTCATAAACTGCGAGTACGTCAGACCCTCTTCGCGAACGGCCGCGTTGATACGGGCGATCCACAGGCGACGGTATTCTCTTTTCTTCAGCTTACGACCTACATAGCTATAGGTCATACCCTTTTCTACTACGTTTTTGGCAACGGTATATACGTTTTTACGCTTGCCATAGAAGCCTTTGGCTTGCTTTAATATTCTTTTTCTGCGTGCTCTGGAAGCAACGGCATTTACGGAACGTGGCATATCTTAAAAAGTTTTGAGTTTAGAGTTTTGTGTTTAGAGTTACTTTAAACGCAGGAGACGCATTACAAAATCCATGTTGGCTTTTGCTACGACGCCATCTTTATTCAATGCACGTTTACGCTTCTTTGATTTCTTGGTCAGGATGTGACGCTTGAAGGACTTCTGGTGAGTGATCTTTCCGGTGCCGGTTACTTTAAAGCGCTTCTTGGCACTGGAGTTTGTTTTAACCTTGGGCATTTCTTAATGCGGTTTCTGTTTTACCCTTGTGGCGTTCCTCACTGGAGGACTCTTATGGGGCCACTTTAGGCAATATCCCGTTTTAAACGGGTCGCAAAGGTAAGGATTTCCGGGATTCCACCGCAAAGCTTGCCCCATTTTTTAAGCAACAACGTGTTAAAGAGCACCATTACCAGCATTAAACATCCAACCTGGAGCCGTCATCAGGAACCAATACCCTCTAATCCCTGGTCCCATATTCCTAATTCCTCCTGCTCCATTCCGTACCCGAGCCGCTCTTCATCCGCTCCTTATAGCAGCGGTTCAGGAGCGGTTCAGCAACGGTTCAGGTACGGTTCAGCAGCGGAGTAGGCTGGCCTTTGGCAGAGGGAACCGGCCTGTAGAACATCAGTAGGCATCCAACTCGGTTGCGGCCCTAACACCTTCAATGGAACAAATCCTGGCATAAAAGGCCAGCCAGGCATAAAAAAAGACCCTTCACAGCGGAAAGGTCTTTTCAATTATAACAAAGTCAAATGTTTCAATAAACGCTCTGCTTCCCTACCCGTCAGTTAGGGGTGCCGGGCTGCAGATTATTTCCCCTGTGCCAGGTTACCCTGCTGCGCCAGGGCTTCGTCGATGGACTTCTTCACCCAGTACACGGTGTTGCGGGCCAGACCGTCGGTATGAAAATGGATCTTGCCTTCACGGTCCAGCACCACGTGGGTGGGAAAAGCTTTTACATTGTTGCCTTCGGCAAGGTTGCGTCCATTTTCGATGATATGATAACGGAAGGGTATCATCCGGAGGAACTCCTCCAGGCGGTAGCGGTCGTCCAGGGCAATGCCCAGGAACACCACATCCTTATTGTCCTGGTATTGTTCCACCAGGTCGTT
>DASWYM010000061.1:0-11607 GCA_036404975.1 Chitinophagaceae bacterium | reverse complement strand
CGCCGATGCTGTCGCGCTGGGCACCCGTTACACTCGCCAGCGTATTATACTCCTGCCGCCAGCGCAGCACGCCGATCAGCGCCATCACCAGGGCTTCCTTGTATTGCACCAGTTTCTCATCCGGCACCACGACGTCTATATTCAATTCATCCAGTTCTTCGGAAAGCCGCTGAATGAGGAAGGTATTAAAGGCACCGCCCCCGGTCACCAGCAACTTTCTACGATCCGCCTCTGCCCCACTCACCACTAACCTCTCACCACTCATAATGGACTTCTTCACCTGCTGTACGATATGCTCCGTATAAGTGCGCAGCTCGTCGTTATGCGGCAGGCCGAAAGCGTGCACCAGGGGGTACACCACGTCTGTGCCAAAGGAGTTGGCCAGCGACTTGGGTGCCGGTTGGCGGTAGTAGTCCAGTTCGTTGAGCTGATGCAGCAAGCCTGCATGCACCTGGCCCATGGCGGCCATTTCGCCGCCGGCATCGTACTCCTTGCCCGCTTTGCCGGCAATGATGTTGAGCACCCGGTTAGCCGGGCACACGTCGAAGGCGATGTATTTCTCCGGGGTGTTGAACGTAATGTTGGCAATGCCGCCAATGTTCAGAAACATCGAGTAGTCGCGCAGCATCAGTTTTTCACCGATAGGCACAATAGGGGCTCCCTGTCCGCCAAAGGCCACGTCCAGCGCCCGCAGGTCGCTCACCACCGGCAAGCCGGTCGTGGCGGCCAGGGCTGCGCCGTCTCCCAGCTGGGCGGTCATGCGCTGCGCCGGCAGGTGAAAGGTGGTGTGGCCGTGAGAGGCCACCAGCGCCACCTGGAAGTGCAGGCCGTGCTCCTCGATAAAGCGGTTCACCTGCTCGCCCAGGTAGTGGCCATAGGCCGTGTGCAGCAACTGGTAGTCCAGGGCATTAAGGTTTACGGCGCCTTTTAAGCCCTCCACCCATTCGGGGGTATAGGGATAGCAGTCGGCTGCCAGGATCTCGTAGTTCCATTTGCCGGCATATTCGTGCAGTTCGGCATATACGATGTCCAATCCATCCAGCGAACTGCCGCTCATTAAGCCAATTACTTTGTAAACCATGATTATTTGTAGTTTCCGATGTCTAATTTTGCCGCGAAGGTAGAAATAAGAACCAATGGTAGTAAACTTAAGTAAAGAGCACTCACTAGTAACCAACTGGATAGCTGAAATCCGTGATATCGAGATCCAAAAGGACCGCATGCGGTTCCGCCGCAACCTGGAGCGCGTAGGCGAGATCGCCGCACTGGAGATCAGTAAGGTGCTTCCTTTCAAGGAAGTGGAGATCCAAACCCCGCTGGGCGTGGCCAAAGCCAAAGTGCTCGAAGAACAACCCGTGCTCACTACCATCCTGCGGGCGGGCCTGCCCCTGCACCAGGGCCTTCTTAATTATTTCGACAAGGCCGACAATGCTTTTGTATCGGCTTACCGCAAGCACGATAAGGAAAGCGGCTCCTTCGAGATCAGCCTGGAATATTTCTCCTCCCCTGACATTGAGAACCGTATTGTCATCATCTCCGATCCCATGCTGGCTACCGGCGCTTCGCTGGTCAAGACCATCCAGTACCTGCGCGAGGAAGGCGAACCCAAAAGCATCCATATCGTGGCAGCCATTGCCTGCTCGGTAGGCATTGAATTGGTGCGCCGCCATTTCCCCGCTGCCACCATCTGGTGCGGCGATATCGACGATGAGCTTACTGCTAAGGGTTATATCGTGCCCGGCCTGGGTGATGCAGGCGACCTGGCGTACGGTGTTAAAATTCAGTCTTAGCACCTATTTTGTTTGCAGAAAGCAGCGATTATTGTAAATTTCCGCTCTAACTGACTGGGAAATGAAAAAACTCGTCTGCCTTCTGGCGTTTACTGTGGGGTTGCTTTGTGCTAATGCCCAGGACCCGAATTTCTCGCAATTCTTTGCCTCTCCCCTCACCCTCAACCCAGCGTTGACCGGCAAGTTTGACGGATTGGTACGCGTGGCCGGCAACTACCGCAACCAGTGGCCTACTTTCAACAATGCCTTTACTACCTATACCGCCTCGGTGGATGCCGGCATCCTGAAGGACCGAATACCCGAAGTAGACCAGTTTGGCGTTGGCTTTATGGCCTTTGCCGATAACAGCGGCAGCGGGGTGCTTAAATACAACTATCTTTCTTTTTCTACTTCCTACCATAAAGGACTGGATGAGGATGCCTTCCACCAGATCGGTGCGGGCTTCCAGGCCACCTATGTCAGCAAGCGCCTGGACGTGACCAGCCTGAAGTTTGAAGATATGCTGCGCTCCGATGGCTTTACCGGTCTTACCTCCGAAACCTTTAACGGCTCGGCCCTCAGCCTTTCTTATTTTGACGTGAACGCCGGTATCTTCTACAACGGTACCACCAACGGCGACAACAATATCTACTTCGGCGCCTCGATGTACCACATCAACAAGCCAAAGGAGTCTTTCCGCGAGGGCGAGTACTACCTCGAGCCCCGGGTGACCCTGCAGGCCGGCGGCCGTCTTCCCATCGGCGAGTACGATGCCTTCCACTTCAGCGGTAATTACAGCCGCCAGGCCAATGCCACCAATACCGTCATCGGCGGTGCCTACGGACTGAACCTGAATGCAAGTGGCACCACACCTACCAACCTGTATCTGGGTAGCTGGTACCGCCTTGGCGATGCGGTGATTCCCTACGTTGGCCTGGAGTTCAATGAGTTTCAATTAGGCCTTTCTTACGACGTGAACGTCTCCAGCCTTAAACCCGGCTCCAATATGCGCGGCGGGGCAGAGTTCTCGCTCATCTACATCCGCCAGCCAAGAGACCCGAATGCGAAAAGGCTGAACTGTCCGAAGTTCTAAGCTGCGAGCTGTTAGCTACGAGCTATGGCTGACCAGAGCAAAACAAGCTTTACAGAACAAAACCCTCCGTATAGAAATACGGAGGGTTTTGTTTTTTGTAGAGAGCATTCAATGAAGGGATCCGGTCTCCACTTTTTAGATGAGAAGGCTAGTGTGCGAGCACCAACGGCAACAGAATCCAGCAAAAAAGGGTAATGAGTATAACCGACACAATGTTCATCACAAAGCCCACCCGAGTCATTTGGTTTAACTTGATATAGCCGCTCGAAAAAGCAATGGCATTGGGTGGCGTTCCCATGGGTAGCATACTGGCGCAGGAGGCCGCCAGGGTCATAGGAATACCCAGGTGCAGGGGATGCATACCCGCTGCTTCAGCCAGCGATGTGACTACGGGCGCAAAGACGATAACCTGTGCCACGTTGCTCATTAGCTCCGAGATGAACAGCGAGATCAGGGTAACCAGAAAGATCAGCATCAACTGGTTAAAGGCAAACTGTGCAAACCACTGTCCGAGGCTTTCAATCAGGCCCGCCTTCTCCAGTGCCGATGCCAGGGCGATGCCCCCGCCAAAGAGCAGCAGTATGCCCCAGGCAAGCCTTTTGGTGTCGTCCCACACCAGCAAACCCTCTTTGGGGTCCTTGCCGGAGGGTACTACAAAGAGGGCTATACCTCCTATCAGGGCGATCATGTTATCATCAAGCCTTATGATCCCGAGGCTATTAATAAAGCTCCGGGTGATCCACAGCGTGGCGGTGAGCAGGAAGACGGTCAGCACCCGTTTCTCCGCCGGCGACATCTTACCCAGCGCCGCCACTTCCGAGTGGATCAGGCGGTGGGTGGATTCATCTTCTTTCATGCCGTTAGGGTACAGCCATTTCACCATGACGAGGTACAGCGAAAAAAGCAGCAGGATTGCCAGCGGCGTACACACCAGCATCCAGTCCAGGAAAGGTACTTCGGTACCGTACTTCTTATAGATGAAGGCCGCGTAGGCTACGTTGGGAGGTGTGCCGATGATGGTAGCAATACCCCCGAAGTTGGAGGCCAGAGCAATGGCCAACATAACCGATAGCGCGAAGTTGTCCGTACCCTTCTGCTGCGCGTGATTCTCCTTGATCACGGCCACTACCGACAGGGCTATGGGAAACATCATCATGGTGGTGGCTGTATTACTCAGCCACATGGAGATTAGCCCCGTGGCGATAATAAAGCCCAGCACGATACGGTCGCCGCTGGTGCCGGTCAGCTTTACGATGTTCAGGGCGATACGGCGATGCAGGTTCCATTTCTCGATGGCCAGCCCCAGCATAAAGCCGCCCATAAACAGGAAGATCACCGGGTTGGCATACGAGGAGGCCGTGGCATCAATAGGGGCTATGCCGAGCACCGGGAAGAGCACCAGCGGGAACAGGGCCACCACTGCCATGGGCAGGGACTCCGACACCCACAGCACCACCATGAGCACCGCCACAGCCAGTACGGTATTGGCAGCAACACTCACCCTAAAAGGATTGAGGGCATAAAAGAGCAGGCATAACAGCAGGGCCACCAGCATACCCAGGTAGCGCCGGTGTAGAAAGTGTCTTGGCATTGGGTCCTAAAATACAATAATAAGGAACAAGGCTGAAGGTTCAAGGCACAAGGAACAAGAATCAAGAGTTCATTTGATCTTTCCACTTACATAGGGGTTGCCCTTCACAAAAAAGCGGTAGTGCCAGGTCGCGTGTTCCCCGGCATAGTCCACACCCACCCGGGGAGAGGCGCCGACAGAGGACTCCGGTACCTTGTAGCCATCGTCAATTATATAGAGTTCATCACCAGTGAGCAGGAGGCCGCATTGGGAGGTGTGAAAGCCAAAGGCCTTCCCTACCCGCCCAGGCCCGCTGGTCAGCGTGGCATCCACCTTTTTCTTACCCGTGCGCCGGAGCATGATGTCCGTACCCTCCAGGGGTTCCACTGCCCGTATGAGCACCGCATCGGGCGTATCCTGCCGGTTGGTCACAATATTGAACATCTGGTGTACCCCGTAACAGAGATACACATAGGCTTTACCGCCCTCGCCAAACATCACATCGGTGCGCTCGGTGCGGCCTTTTGAGGCATGCGAGGCCCTATCCTCCGTACCCTGGTAAGCTTCCGTTTCCACGATGCGCCCCGCGGTTCTTCCTTCCCCCCAATCGGCAACCAATACTTTCCCCAGCAGGTCCCTCGCAATCTGCACCACGTCATCACGGAGATAAAAAGAGAGCGGCAGCTTTTTCATATAGGCTTAACTGTATTGAAATGAATATATTTACCCAAACAAAAATCGTACTTGCTTAAAGAGATCGTTATATCCATCCAGTCCTACATCGAGGCGCACCAGTTTATCCGGCAACACCGGCTATGGAAGTGGATCGTGATCCCAGGGATCATTTATACCCTCCTGTTTATTGCAGGCATGTTGTTTTTTGTGCAGTCCACTAACGAAGCCGTAGCCTTCCTCAGCCGCCAGATAGGCCTCCCGGCCTGGCTGGAGCAACAGCGCAGCGAAGGACTCAACTTCCTGTTCCTGATGGCAGGACTGATCCTGCAGTTGATCCTCGTGTTCTTTTACCTGTCGCTGTTCAAATACGTATTCCTTATCCTTGGCTCACCGGTATTTGCCTACCTGAGCGAAAAGACCGCTTCGCTTCTCGAGGGCAGGGACTATCCCTTCTCGTGGCGCCAGCTGATGCACGATGCCTGGCGCGGCATCCGCCTCGCCCTACGCAACACGCTGTGGCAAACGGTCTATATGCTCACCCTGCTGCTGCTCTCGCTGGTACCCGTGGTAGGCTGGATCGCTCCGCTCATTGCCCTGTTTATCGAGTGCTACTACTACGGCTTCTCTATGCTGGACTATAGCTGCGAACGCAACAAGCTCTCTCCTACCGAAAGCATCAACTATATTGGTAACCACCGTGGCCTGGCCATCGGCAACGGCATCATGTTCCTGCTCATGCACGGGGTAGTGATTATCGGGTGGGTACTGGCACCTGCTTATGCAGTAATAGCCGCTACCTTAAGTTTGCATAAAATGGAGAAAAACCCATGAGTGCGATCGTATACCTCATTCCTACCGTGCTGCACGAAGGCCGCACCGAGTGCCTGCCCGCCTATATCCTGGAAGCAGTAAAGCAATGCTCCGTGCTCTTTGTCGAAAACGAGCGCACGGCGCGCCGCTACCTGAAGCTGCTGGCCCGCGAAATCGTGATCAATGACTTCGAATGGTTCAACATGAAAGATGTCACTGCAGAAACCACAGCCGCCTTCCGCCAGAAGATCGGTGAGAAAAAGATCATTGGCATTATTTCCGAAGCCGGCTGCCCCGGCATTGCAGACCCCGGCCAGCAACTGGTTGCCATTGCACAGCAGATGGGCGTACAAGTGAAGCCCCTGGTAGGTCCCAACTCTATCCTGCTGGCCCTAATGGCCAGTGGCATGAACGGTCAGCAATTCCAGTTCGTGGGCTACCTGCCCATCGATAACGGCGAGCGTGCTAAAATGATCAAGACCCTCGAGCAAGAGTCACGTCATAAGAACTCCACCCAGATCTTTATTGAGACTCCTTACCGCAATAACCAACTGCTGGAAACCCTCACCAAGACCTGCCTGCCGCAGACCCTTATCTGCGTAGCCGTTGACCTCACCGCCGACACCGAAAAGGTGCAAACCAAAACAGCACAGCAATGGAAGACGGCTATGCCAAACCTGCACAAGCATCCCGCGATCTTTTTATTGTACGCAGGGACTTGAGAAGGCTGTACGCCATACGCTATACGCTGTACGCAGCACCAATATCGACTATTAGATATCCTCTTTAAAAAGGCTTTATGAAGCAAGTCGCGGACCATTTCGAGGTAATAATTAATCATTCCAATAATCAATAATCCTCTACTGTAAACCTCTTTCTGCTGTAAGACACGGCTATGGACTAAAGTCCATGGACTATTGACCTTTCCTATCTCACCTTTCACGTTTCACGTTCATGGTTCTACCTTCACACTATCCACAATATACCTCGACTCGCCCCTCCAGGAAATAGCGCCATTCTTCTCCTGGTAATGTACCGTCACGTTCCTGCCCTGGAGTTCCATCAACTGGCTGGCTATGCGCTTGTTCGTCACCGAGAAGAAGAATTTCTCCGACGCCAGGGGTGTATTTACATTGCTTCGCACACTGCTCAGGATCATCTCTCCTTCATAGGTCTTGAAGATGTTGCCCTTGTGCGAAAACTTCTGCAACAGGCCATAGCGGTTGCCGCTGCTGTAGGTAAAGAAATACTTCCAGTAGAAGTAGCCACCCAGCACCAGAAGGATCAGGAGAAGAATGGTCCAAAGCACCCTGCCTATGCGGGAGCGCCGCCTGTGCTGCAGGGTGCCGGTCGTATAATTCATATTGTTATGGTTTAATAGTTGTGTCAGAATCTTTGAGGCCGTATTTATCAACGAGGTAAATAAGAGCTGCCATGTTCACCGCACCCAGTTCCAGCTCACGCTTGTTCACTGCTTCGAAGGTATCGTTACGGGCATGGTGGTAATCAAAGTATCGCTGTGAATCCGGTTGCAGGCCTGCCACCGCGGTACCCAGCGCCCTGTTCAGCGGCCCGATATCAGCACCGCCGCCGCCACGGACCAGCTCGCCGGCACCATAAGGAGCCAGCAAGGCTTCCCAGCTCTGGATCTGCTTAAACTGCCCGTCGCTGACCGTAAAGCCAAAGCCACGGGGTGTAAAGGCGCCGGCATCGCTTTCCAGGGCAAAGATGTGCTTCTCGCCTTTGGCTTTTGCTTCCTCGGCGTATTTGGTTCCACCCCTGAGGCCGTTCTCTTCGTTGGCAAATAAAACAAAGCGGATCGTGCGCTTCGGCTGGTAGCCCAGGGCTTTCATCGCTCGCAAAACCTCGATGGTCTGCACGCAGCCGGCCCCATCATCATGAGCCCCCTCGCAGTTGTCCCAGCTGTCCAGGTGGCCGCCCACAGTAATGTACTCATTCGGGAACTGCGTCCCCTTCAACTCACCGATCACGTTGTGCCCGATGGTATCCGGCAGCATTTTGCCATGCGTATGCAGGCCCACCTGTACCGCTCCCTTCTGCAGTTGGCTGCTCAGCCAGTCGGCATCCCTCAGGCCCACGGCCACCGCCGGGATCTTGGGCAGGGAGTCGGCATAACGTGTAGCGCCGGTATGGGGGTTATTGTCGGTGCTGTGCGACAGGCTGCGTACGATCACGCCCACCGCTCCATACTTAGCAGCCCTGCTGGGGCCCTGTCCGCGGTAGGGCGAGGTCTCGCCGTAAGCCTGGAAGGTGCGCACATATGCAGGGTTGAACTTATAGTTGTAGAACACAATCTTTCCTTTCAGCTGGTCTTTCTTCTGCTCCAGGTCATCAAAAGAGGCCACTTCAATGACTGGCGCCTGCAGGGGCTTCATGCTGCCCACCGAGTTGCCCAGGGCCACCACATCGAGGCTCTTGCGGCCCTTCGCACCCGTAACGGCCCATGCCTGGTCCTTGCCACCGCGCACCCAGTGCGGCACCATACATTGCTGCATCACCACGGCATCGGCACCGGCAGCTTTGAGGGCCTTAGCACCCCACTGCTCTGCTTTCACCATCTGCGGCGAGCCGGCGAGGCGAGCACCAATAGTCTTGGTCAACACCCTCAGGTTCTCATAGGCGGTGCTGTTCGTCAGGATCTCATCCGACAGCCGGCGGATAAACACCGAATCTTCGTTTTGCGCTTTCACAGACAGGGATACTAATCCGAAAGCCGCGATCAGTAATTGCTTCTTCATGCCTTAAATATAAAGGGAATTAAGCTATTAGGAATTAAGCAACCAATTCAATTTATTCCGGATGCCTCCTCCCAAATCTCATCCACAACAAAGTTCCCAAACACCAATCAGACAAAGAAGTACCTTGGGTCTATGTGGGTCTATCTTTCCTATTTCTTCCTGTTTTGGGTCTCTGAATGAGTGATGAGTGGTGAGCAGCACCAACGAACAACGCAACAAGAAACCAGAAACGAGAATCACCTAATCCCTAATTCCAAATTCCTAATACCCAATCCCTGATTCCTCCTTAATTATTTAACACCCGCGAACCAAAGGGGTCCGTATTTTGTTTTTACCTTCGAAGGAATATTCCCCATTATGAGAATTGGAATTGTTTGCTACCCCACTTTCGGCGGTAGCGGTGTATTAGCCACAGAGTTAGGAAAAGCATTAGCACAGAAAGGCCACCATGTTCATTTCATCACTTACCAGCAACCCGTACGCCTGTCGGGCTTTATCCCCAATATTTATTACCACGAGGTGCAGGTTCCTACATACCCTCTTTTCGATTACCCACCCTACGAAACGGCACTGGCCAGTACGATGGTAGACGTGATCCGCAATAATCACCTGGAGCTGTTGCATGTGCACTACGCCATTCCCCATGCCTCGGCCGCCTATATGGCCAAGTCGATCCTCGAAAAGGAAGGCATCTCCATACCGGTGATCACCACCCTGCACGGTACCGATATTACGCTGGTGGGCCGCGACAAGACCTATGCGCCAGTAGTGGCGTTCTCCATCAACCAGAGCGATGCCATCACCGCCGTGTCGGAGAACCTGCGTAACGAGACGTTCAAAATCTTCAAGATCGAAAAGCCCATCGAAGTGATCCACAACTTCGTGGATGTGCAGCGCTTCCAGCGAAAGCCCATCGATGCCTTCCGTAAAGTGATCGCCCCCAACGGGGAGCGCATCCTGATGCACGCCTCCAACTTCCGCAAGATCAAGCGCGTGCAGGATGTGGTTAAGATCTTCAGCAACGTAACCAGGCAGATACCCAGCCGGTTGCTTTTCGTAGGCGATGGCCCTGAGCGGCAGATGGCCGAAGAGCTGAGCCGCGACCTGGGTATCAGCGAGAATATCAGTTTCGTAGGCAAGCAAGAACAGATGGAAGACATCCTAGCCATTGCCGACCTGTTTCTCCTCACCTCCGAGTACGAAAGCTTTGGATTGGCAGCCCTCGAAGCCATGGCAGCCGGAGTGCCCGTGGTGTCCACCAATGCAGGTGGTCTGGGCGAAATCATGATACCCGGCGAAACGGGCTATATGGGCAATGTGGGCGATGTGGAAACGATGAGCAGCCAAGCCATCTCCATCCTGGAGAACGAGGAGCGTTTGCAGGAGTTCAAAGCCTCCGCCGCCCGCCACGCCAACAAATTCGACATTCACAACATCATTCCCCTCTACGAAAAGCTCTACGACGATGTCCTGAGCAAAGAACTCGTAAGCTAACTTCTAAAACAGTATAATAAAATAGTGAAGGGGACCCTGTTACAGAGTCCCCTTCAACTTTATACCTTAACCTTTAAACTCTTTACCTCCTCAGCCACGGCGAAGGGTTCACGTTCTGGGTATTGATCATCAACAGGAAGTCCAGCTTACCACCCGCACCGCCTTCGTCATCGGCCGCCGCCCGTCCGATAGACTGGCCGGTACGCACATTGGCGCCCCTGCTCACGCTTACACCCGAGAGGTTGGAGTAGGTAGAGAAATATTTACCGTGGCTGATAGTCACCGCCATGGTTCCATCACCCAGGTTGAACACGCTGAGCACTTCACCGTCGAAGATGGCTTTTACAGCCGTGCCGGGTGAAGGCGTGGTGATGGTAATACCCGGGTTCTCGCCCTTGATGGAGGTGCCGGGAATGGAATACGTACCAAATGGAATGCTCACATAGCCATTGTCCACCGGCCAGGGCAGCTTGCCTTTATTGCCGGCAAAGGAGTTCGAAAGGGCCACTTCCTTAGCGTTCAGGGCCACCGTGGCCGGGGCAGCCGACGATTCCTCCCTTTCCACCGGACGGCTGGGGGTGCTACGGGCGGGAGTGGAAGAGGCCGATCCGCTGCTGGCAGTGGCCGCGGCGGCAGCCTTGCGCTCGCGTTCCTCGCGGTCGCGACGCTCTTTTTCAATGGCCGCCAGGCGCCTGCGCTCGGCTTCCTCAGCCTTGCGGCGAGCTTCAATCTCGCGGCGAATAATGGCGGCAATGGCATTTTTCAACTGGGCATCTTTTTTCTTTCGTGCTGTGATCTGGCGACTCAACTCACTTTCCTTCGACTTCAGCTTCGCCACTACTTCATCTTTTTCCTTGCGCTGGTCCTGCAGTACGTTGTACTGCTGGGTCTGGTTCTGCAGGGCCCCGCTCTTTTGGGCGCGTTTGGCCATGAGCTGCTGCTTGCGATCTTCTATCTTTTGCTGCGTCTCCACAATGTTGGCTACCTGTTCCTGGCGATACACACGGTACGAGCGCAGGTAAGCCACCCGCTTCAGGGCATCATTAAAGGAACTGGCCGAGAAAATAAAGTTCAGGTAGTCGTAAGTGCTGCGGTTCTTGTAAGCATAGACCACGCTGCGGGCATACTGCGACTTAAGGGTATCGAGTTCCTTTTGCAGCCGGTTCACTTCCAACTGGCTGAGGTAGAGCTCGTCGCTCAGGATCTTGATCTCTTTGTTGATGTTGTTGATGTAGCGGTTCTGCAGCGACATCTTTTTCTGCAGCAGGTTCAGCTGCCCGATGGTTTCGCGGCGCTGGCCCTTTACCTTGTTGTAAACTCCCTGTATCTCCTGCAGTTCTTTCTGGATGGCCTTGCGTTCGTTTTCCATTTTGGAGCGGTCAGCCGGCTGCTGCGCCAGCAGGGACATTCCAAGTACCAGATTAAAAAGGAGAATAG
>DASWYM010000060.1:0-1933 GCA_036404975.1 Chitinophagaceae bacterium | reverse complement strand
TTGCCGAGGGTGTTCACCTCTTCCCATACCGAACAGAGAAGTTAAGCCCCTCATGGCCGATGGTACTGCACCACAATGCGGGAGAGTAGGTAGCTGCCATATTTATTACAAAAAGCCTTAGCGGAAACGCTGAGGCTTTTTTGTTTTTACCTATGGGACCAATTTATATGATTTGCCTAAATAGGTTTTCAACAAGGGATAACCTTTTATTGTAGCTACAAAAACTCCTTATTTACCGGATAGTTCTCTATATCAAAGGCCTCCAAACGGTGAGAGCCATCAAACTACTCCCGGAACATCTTGTAGGTCCTGTTAACTGGCCATGCTTTTTTAGCCGTATCCCAGCCTTCTAATTCTTTCCTAAACAGGCGATCGAAGTTCTTCTTCAGCCACTTTTCCATTTCGTTTGGATCGTACGACTCTCCTACCAGATATACATTCGTTTCCTGCTTTTCTCAGACAGGTATACTGCCATTCCCAATATTAAGTAACCAATTTACAAATGGATCCTTCGGTGTGATCATTATTATACTGCGGTTGATATAGCCAGGCTCATAATTGGTCGCTTCTTCTTTAACCTCCTCTTCGTCACATATTGCTTCAGACAGAAAGTGTTCTAAAGTTGCTGCCTTTGTAGTCAGGTTGCATTGTCTCCTTAACCCTGTTTCAACTCATACTCTATTATATAAAGGGGAAAAGAGCTAAACTCTTTCTCTTTGTGTTTGATCATCTGATCCAGCAACTTATCCAACTCCGGTCTGTCCAAAAAATCTTGCTTGATCTCATCATACATCATTGAGTAAGCAGTGGGTTGCTCTTTCTTAAGATTGGCCAGGTTTCAGGCATTTAGGGCCACGTAAAGCAGGTCGTCCACTTCATTCACACCTGGCATGTCGCTCTTGTAAGGCTTGATCAGCTCCAGGAGCATTTAGGAGTACTTATGCGCCGACTCGTTTTTGACGCTATGTATTTCCATTTTCCCCAGTTCCCTGATGATGCGCAGAAAGCTAGGGTCGGTGGGTTCTTTTCCACCCGAGGTTTTTCCTCCTTTATAGGCTTTCATGACAGTTATTTGATTGGGTGCACTATAAAAATAGAACTAATATTTAGCGAACAACCCTAAACACCGGGTACTGCATATAGTCCGGCTCAAAGTAGGGCGAGTTCTTGTAAACAAAACCCAGCTGTGCCCGGGCACTTTTGGCAAAGCTGCTGTCGATTGCTCTGCGATCTTCAAGGCGGGTTTTTAACTCCGGGTTCTTTTTCAGGTACTCCGCCGCCGTCTCTTCAAACACATAATCCGAAAAGCCTTCCTTCTGCCCCAGTATGGGATCAAAGAAGTTCCAGGTAAAGTAGCTGTCTTCCGTGTTGGGCTCCAATACCTCCATTAGGAAGCGATTGGCCCGCTGGTTCAGGGGAATATAGTAGTCGCCCTTACGGAAGGTGACCTTCCGAATGCTTTTGGCCACCTGCACCTCGCGGTTGATATGGTGTCCTTCAAAAGGTTGGGGGATTGACTGGTAGGAGGTAATCTTGTAGGCCTCCACCTCTATGGTGCTGTCTCTGGTCAGCCGGCGCATGAGCACACTGTTGGCCTGCAGCCGCTCGATCACTTTCCACCAGCCCTGCGGGATGATATAGGCCAGGGGCTTTTGCACCGACAGGGTATCTGTATAATAATTATAGAAGGGTATCTTCCGTTCAAAGGGCTTGCTGCGGTCGTAGTAAAGGCGCGGCAGACCCGACACCTCGCTGGTCTTGTAGCCGGACTCATAGCCCATAAACGTAATATCCGTTCGTTGGCTTCGGTCTAATTTCCAGGCAATCGGGAAGAGGGAGCGGGTGAGCTGCTCTTTTACCGCTGCTACCCTCAGGCGGGTGATCTCTTTCCCATTCTTTGCCGTAAACTCGATAAAGCTTTCCATCAGGTCTT
>DASWYM010000059.1:0-8029 GCA_036404975.1 Chitinophagaceae bacterium | reverse complement strand
ATTTGAGAGGTGAGCTGGCATAATTAAAGCGGACAGATTTTAGTGTATAGGTATCTTAACTTTCACAAATGAAACGAATCATGCTCCTGTTGTTGGTGATCAGTGCGCTACCGGCACTATCCCAGCAAGTCTATGTCACTCAAAAGGATATAGCTTATTATCCAGATTCCATTGCCCAAAAAGATCCGTATAAAGCTACTCAATGCGTCCTGGACCTTTATTATCCTAAGGGGGTCAGAGACTTTGCCACGATTGTATGGTTTCATGGAGGTGGTATAACGGGCGGACGCAAGGAAGTGCCCCCGGAGTTGATGGAAAAAGGCTATGGCGTTATCGGTGTAGGCTATAGATTGTCTCCCAAAGTAACAGCGCCGGCTTATATCGAAGATGCTGCCGCGGCCGTGGCCTGGGTGTTTCAGCACATCGATCAATATGGGGGCAACAGCCGGTTGATTTTTGTTTCCGGCCATTCGGCAGGAGCCTACCTGGGGATGATGATCACGCTGGACAAGAAATACCTGGGTAAGTATGGCATTGATGCCAACCGGATAGCAGGACTTATTCCTTTCAGTGGGCAGGCTATCACTCATTTTACCATTCGCAAGGAACAGGGGATCAAGGACCTCCAACCACTGGTAAATGCCTATGCGCCCTTGTATCATGTGCGGGCGGATGCACCGCCTATGCTCCTGATCACCGGTGACCGGGAGAAAGAACTACTGGGCCGCTATGAAGAAAATGCTTACCTGTGGCGGATGATGAAGCTGGCGGGACATCCCAACACCCGGCTTTACGAATTAGATGGCTTTGATCATGGGGGGATGGCCAATCCTGCCTTTGCTTTATTGCTGAAAGAAGTGGCTGACACCCGGAAGAAGATCCTGAAACAGCCTTAAGTACCACGAACTGCTTTTCAATACAAGTTCACGATGTGCATCGGCAACAGAGCACTATTGCAGATGCTTACCTGCTCCTGTTCTCTCCACCACTACTGTTAATTAAGGTGGTTTGCAGGGCCGGAAATTCATGGTCCGGTAAGTGGGTTGTTAGTATTAGGTGTTTAACCTTTTCGAATGGGGTATCAAAAACGGCCGGAAGAGTTTCTGATGTCCAGGATCGAGTTGATCACCACATCTTCGGAGGGTAGCGACTGAACCCCCTTTTCCAGGGCTGTGAACAGGAGCGAGGCGGCCTTTTTACCTATTTCAAACGCAGGCTGGGTGATGGTGCTGAGAGACGGATTAAGTAATGGTGCCGTTTCCAGGTTGGAAAAGCTGATGATCCTCAGGTCGCGGGGGATGGACAGTTGAAGTGCTTCACACGCCTGGTAGGTGAGCAGGGCCAGCTTTTCAAATGAAGAAAACAAGCCATCGGGCCGCGCAGGACTTTGAAGGAGCTTTCCAATTAGGCTGTAATTATGGGTGGGGTCGTCGGTACAGGGAATAATCAGTTCTTCATCCAGGGGTAATCCGTGGTCTTTGAGCGCCTGCAGGTAGCCTGCCTTGCGCCGGTTGGCGATGGAGAGGTTCTTTGACAGGTAGAGGTGGGCAATCCGGCGGCAGCCCTGCTGCGCCAGGTGCCGGGTGGCGGCATAGCCGCTTTCAAAATCATTGGTGGTCACATTAACCGTGGGCAGGTTTTCGTAGATACGGTCAAAGAAAACAATTGGCAGCCCTTTTTGCTGTAGTTGCTCGATATGGCTGTGCGCCTGGTTGCCGTCGGTAAGTGACATCAGCACACCGTCTACCCGTCCATGAAAGAGATGTTGGATGAAGGCCATTTCTTTTGCATGGTCTTCGTGGGTAAGGTAGATAAGTACATGGAAACCTTTTTCCTGGGCCACGGATTCTATACCCCGGATGGCCAGGGCAAAGAAGTTATTGGCAATTTCCGGCAGGATGATAGCAATAGTGCGGCTTTTCTGTTTCCGTAAGCTACTGGCGTAGGGGTTGGGCTCATAATTCAGTTCTTTAGCCAGGGCCAATACCCGCTCCCTTGTCTGTGGGTTAATATCATAGCTATCCTGGAAAGCTTTGGATACCGTTGATACGGATAAGTTCAGCTGTTTGGCCAATTGTTTTATAGTGATACCTTCCATTGCTACCACAAAAGTGCTAAAAGTTTGGGAGAGCCGCCTACGAAATCGTTTTCGGTAACGATTACGTAAATAAATAACGGCAGCGAAGCGATTCCTGGCGAAAAAAGCAACAACTTACTACGGCTAACGAGCCTTCCTTTTGGGAAGGTGTTAGTATAACTTCCAGGTTTGCGGAGCAATGTCTTCAAAACAGGAGCTTATATGTTTTACCTATCACGCAGACGGAAACTTTCGGCTGTGGATAGCAATCCCGCCCGTCCTGCGGGATATCAGACCCTTGCCATTGGAACCGATAGAGATTGTATCTGTTCATCATTAAACATAGAATGTAATGTCTTTAGAATTTTCAAACAAAGTGGTCGTAATAACCGGTGGCGGAGGGGTATTGTGTAGTACAATGGCCCAGGCCCTGGCGGAGAGGGGAGCAAAAGTTGCTGTTTTGGATTTACAGGAGGCCAACGCAAATAGGGTGGCTGATGCGATCAATCAGAATGGCGGCACGGCCATCGGTGTTGCTGCTAACGTGCTTCAGCTGGAAAGCTTAAAGAAAGCTCATGAAGTGGTGCGCACTTCATTTGGTCCCTGTGATATCCTGATCAATGGGGCAGGGGGCAACCATCCTAAAGGTACTACCTCGAAGAATTTCCTGCTCGAGGAGGACTTGAGTTCAGGGGAAGAATTGAAAACCTTTTTTGACCTCGATCCGGAAGGTATCAAATTTGTCTTTGACCTGAATTTTATCGGTACCCTTTTGCCCACCCAGGTCTTTGCCCGCGACATGGTAGGACGCGAGGGAGCTACCATCATCAACATCTCCTCTATGAATGCCTTCCGGCCCCTGACGAAGATCCCGGCCTACAGTGGGGCCAAAGCGGCAGTATCCAACTTTACCCAGTGGCTGGCGGTGCATTTTTCGAAAACCGGTATTCGTGTAAATGCCCTGGCGCCGGGTTTTTTCCTTACGGAGCAAAACCGTAGTTTGCTGACTACAACCGACGGGAGCCTGACCGAAAGGGGCAATACCATCATTTCACACACGCCAATGGGACGCTTTGGTACCCCGGAAGACCTCACCGGCACCATGTTGTGGCTGTGCGGAGAAGGATCGCGTTTTGTGACCGGCGTAGTGGTCCCGGTAGATGGTGGCTTTAGTGCCTTTAGCGGGGTGTAAGAAATTTTTAAATAGCATTGTTTCATTCTACAAACAAATCATCAATTATGCAATTTGAACAAACCATGCGGTGGTATGGTCCCAAAGATCCCGTGTCGCTGTGGGACATTAGACAGGCAGGATGTACCGGGGTGGTTACCGCCCTGCACCACGTGCCCAATGGAGAAGTGTGGACCGTGGAGGAAATCCGGAAACGGATAGGAGAAGTGGAAGCTGCCGGTCTCCGGTGGAGTGTGGTGGAGAGCGTACCGGTGCACGAGGGGATCAAAACCCAGAGTGGCAATTTCCAGGTGTATATCGACAATTACAAGCAAAGCCTCCGCAACCTGGCGGCCTGTGGCATCCATATCGTTACTTACAACTTTATGCCTGTGCTGGACTGGACGCGTACCGACCTGGCTTTCACGGTGGCGGATGGCTCCAAAGCCCTGCGTTTTGAAAAGGCAGCTTTTGTGGCCTTTGACGTGTTAATGCTCCGGCGCAAGGGTGCTGATAAAGAATATACGGTTGAAGAACTACAGCGCGCCCGTGAGCGCTTCAGTGCCATGAGTGAAGAAGAGAAGCTCCAGTTGCAGCGCAACATCATTGCCGGGCTGCCCGGTTCTGAAGAGAGCTTTACCCTGGAGCAGTTCCAGCAGGCCCTGGACACCTATGCCGGCATCGATGCCGGTAAGCTGCGCGCCCACCTGGTCTACTTTCTGAAAGAAGTAGTGCCGGTAGCTGAAGAAGCAGGCGTCAGACTGGTGATCCACCCCGATGATCCGCCCTATCCCATTTTAGGCTTGCCGCGTGTGGTGAGTACGGCCGCTGACGTACAGGCTTTAGTAAACGCTGTGCCTTCCCTGAGCAATGGACTTTGCTTCTGCACGGGCTCTTTTGGAGTACGTGCTGATAATGATCTGCCCGGGATTGTACGGCAATTCGGAGACCGCATCAATTTCATCCATTTGCGGTCTACCCGCCGTAATGAATGGGGTGACTTTTACGAGGACAACCACCTGGAAGGAGACGTGGACATGTATGAAGTGGTTAAAGCCCTGGTGGGAGTAATGCGCGAACGTGGTGTGTCAATACCCATGCGGCCCGATCATGGCCACCAGATGCTCGATGACCTCCAAAAGAAAACCAATCCCGGCTACTCGGCTATCGGACGGCTCAGGGGCCTGGCTGAACTGAGGGGACTGGAACTGGGTATTGCCCGCAGTTTGGACTCTGTTTAGTATGGTACGGTGTATATGGAAAAAGCCCGGGCAGCCTATAGCCCGGGCTTTTTCCATTACCATATCAGTAGTTCGGTACTTAAGTCAATAGCCTGGTGCGACCGGTAGCCTAGGTGATCTGTTATGTTTGTTTTGTGAGGAAGGCAGGTCCGAAATTATTTATTGTTCCCTTTAGCCCATGAAAGACATAAGCAGAATTAAAAGCTCAAATGATAATGATCATATAAGTGTCCTGAAATAAACATTTTCTTTGCTTGCTTTAAAGCACTTTTTTATCGTAATGGGTAAAAAGTATTTCTTTAACCTTCTGCTACTGCTTTTGATCTCTGGCCCATCTAATAGCCAGAACACTATTGGAATTCCCAACATTATCAGTTATACCAAGCAGGAATATGGTGCCGGCAACCAGAACTGGAGCATAGTGCAGGATAAAAATGGAGTTCTCTATTTTGCCAATAACCAGGGACTGCTAACATTCGACGGCACTTTTTGGCGTGTATATCCCCTGCCCAATAAGACCATAGTCCGTTCGGTGGCTCTGGGTCCGGATAACCGGATCTATGTGGGCGGGCAATCGGAGTTCGGCTACTTTACTCCTGGTGCGGAAGGCGAACTTATTTACACTTCGCTGATGCCGCTGGTGCCTGAAACTGAAAAGGAGTTTACGGACGTATGGAATATCTGTCTCTATGATGAAAAGGTGTTTTTCCG
The DNA here is from genome assembly GCA_036404975.1 of Chitinophagaceae bacterium. Taxonomy (GTDB): domain Bacteria; phylum Bacteroidota; class Bacteroidia; order Chitinophagales; family Chitinophagaceae; genus Flavisolibacter. The sequence continues at coordinate 2,829 of DASWYM010000059.1, read as the reverse complement.
TTCGTACAAGAAGATCCTGGAATACAACCACAAAAAGGTGGTCGTTTACAACAATATCCATTGGAACTTCATGGGCGCTCATGGCAACGGGCTGCTGGCCTTTGAATTTGAAAGAGGCCTGGTGCGCTATAAGGAGGGGAGGTGGGTGCCGGCCTATCGAGTGGGAACGGTGCCCAATGGTATAAACTTCAAGGCGGCCCTCAATCTTGGTAATGACAGCGTCCTACTGGTTTCGGTGCTGCATGGACTCTATATCCTGCGGCACGATACCCTAAAGCCTTTTTCTACGTCTTTTCTTCAATCCATAGCCCGGCAGAATGTGTATGGCGCCACCCTGCTCAGTCGGGATCATATTGCCCTGATCACTAACCTGGGGGGCTGTATCATCATCGACCGGCAGGGCCGGTTTGTGCAGCGCTTTACCAAAAGGGAAGGTATTCAAACGAATAACATACTAAGCATTTTCCTCGACCGGGATAAGAACCTGTGGCTGGGCCTGGATAACGGCATCGATCTGATCACCTATTCCAATTCAATAAAGAACATCTTTCCCGACCCCGACGATCGCAATTCGGGATATGCTTCCATCGTTTATAATAACCAGTTGTACCTGGGGGTATCCAGCGGGGCTTACAAGATCGATCTTACGGGAGAGCAGGACCTGAGTTTTACCAGGGGTGGGTTTGAACCGGTACAGAATTCTAAAGGCCAGGTGTGGGGCTTTTCGATAGTCAATGGCCAGCTGCTTATGGGGCATAATTCAGGTGCCTACCTGCTCCGGGGCAACATGGCTTTACCCGTAGACGTGAAAACCGGCTTCTGGGACTTTCAGCCGCTAGGAAAGGAAGCTCCCGCCTCCCAGTTTCTTGCCGGCACTTATAACGGCATTAATTTCTACCGCTACGCCAATGGTGCCATCTATAATCCCAACCTGAATGCCCAATTCGAATCGGCCCGCTTTGTCGTGCGACACGGAAACATTATATGGATCGCCCATCCTATTAAGGGCCTCTATACGGTACGATTCAATGAAGCCGGTAAACCCATGGCGGCCGTTTATCCTGACCGGCAGGGCATCCTTTCGGATAACCACAACAAGATCTTCCAGGTGGCGGGTAAATTGCTGCTTACATCCGATAAGGGAGTTTTCGAATACCGCGACGATAAGGGTGATTTTGTACCTGCTCCCGGGTGGCTGAAACTATTTGGCGATGTTCCACCCAGTCATATGAAGGAAGACCGGTATGGCAACATCTGGTTTTGCCGCGACCGGAAGGTGGGGGTGATCGAATATGCACGGGGAGGCACTACGCCGGTGTTCATCCCCGAGCTCAATGACCGTATCATGGCCGATGGCTCGGAAAATATCACGGTGATCGACAGCAACAACGTGTTGATTGCTGCGGATAAAGGATTTATTCACCTCAATTATGCCCAATATAAAAAGAGCCGCTACCCCCTGCAGGTATTGATCAGGAAGGTACGTTCGCCGCTGCAGGAGGAAGGCCTTATTTATGGCGGCTGTAACCGGTTGATGTCCACGCGTTCTGTTGCCTATAAAAATAATTCCCTGCACTTCGAATGGTCATCAACGCTCTACGGGCAGAAGCACAATACTGAGTATAGCTTTTACCTGGAAGGCTTTGATAAGGAATGGTCGAAGTGGCAACAGAAGACTGAAAAAGATTATACCAACCTGCCGGCGGGCAATTATGTGTTCCAGGTGAAGTGCCGCAACAACTTCAACAATGAGTCCGCGGTGTCCCGTTTTTCCTTTACCATTTTACCTCCCTGGTATCAGACCTGGTGGGCTTACGGTAGTTACCTGTTGGTCTTTTCGGGAGCCCTGTTTTTTCTTTTCAAAAAGCAACAACACCGGTATCGTAAACTGCAACAGGCAAAGCTGCAGGAGCAGCGCCGACAATACGATGAAGAGCAAAAGCGCCTGCAAATACTCCACCAGCTGGAAATGGGCGAGAATGAAAAGCAGATCATGCAGTTGAAGCACGAAAAGCTGCTGGCAGAGATCGAACAGGAAAAGCTGAAGGAGGAGCAGGAGCGCCTCCATTTCAGGCACCAGCTGGAGGTGGAAAAAGCCGAGAAGGAGATCATCAATCTACGCAATGAAAAGCTCCAGGCCGAAGTGGAGCATAAAAACACGGAACTGGCCTCGTCGGCAATGAACCTGGTGCGGAAAATGGAGATCCTCTCCAGGTTGAAAGAAGACCTTATTCAATTTCGCGATAAAACCGCTATAGAGAAAGGCGTACGGGAAAAGGAGTTTCTGAAGATCATCAAGGTGCTGGACCAGGAGCTGGACCCGGCCCTGGAGTGGGAGCAATTTGCCCGGCATTTTGACAGCGTGCATGCCAACTACCTGAAAAAACTTAAGGAGTTTTGCCCTGAACTTTCACCCGCAGAATTGAAGCTGGCTGCCTACCTCCGCCTGAACTTATCTTCCAAAGAGGTCGCCCAGCTGATGACTATTTCCATCCGGGGGGTAGAGACCAGCCGCTACCGCCTGCGTAAGAAACTGGGGTTAAAAGCCGAGGATCACCTCTTTGATTTCCTGCTTAAGATTGGGTCCTGACCAGGTCTATTTTCTCATCCTCTGAGTGAATACTTATTATGTAATTGGCTTGCAGGGAAAAAGCTGCCCGGCGCCTGGAGGGCCGGCCGGATGGGGTATGGAAAGGGATGAATAAAACCGCACCGGGTATCCGTCAATGGTGGCGCCCGGTTATACCAGGGGAGCGGCACTTGCAGGATGCGGGTGTTGCTCCCTTTCTTTTTCCATGCCTGCTTCAGGACTGGGCGCCAGCTGCATGC